>NZ_JBHYIG010000174.1:3651-20839 GCF_042740015.1 Streptomyces sp. NPDC059037 | reverse complement strand
GCGTACACCTGTATGAACCCCGGAGTGAACCGGACCCCCGCGGCCTGGGCGAAGAATGTGACGGACGCCGCCCCCGGCCACACCGGCCCCTGGCCGCGGGTGGCCATCTGGCACGGCGACCGGGATGCCACCGTCGTACCGAGGAACGCGGACGCCCTGCGCGATCAGTGGACGGCCGTGCACGGGCTTGGGCAGAGCCCGGACCGTACGTCCACGATCGGGCCGAACGGCACGCGACGGGAGCAGTATCTGGCCGCCGACGGCAGTGTCGCGGTCGAGGTCGACCGGGTGCCGAACATCGGCCACGGCACACCCGTGGAACCCGGCACCGCCGCCCAGCAGTGCGGCGCCACCGGGACCGCCCACTTCATCGCCTCGATCTGCTCCAGCCACTGGATCACCGACTTCTTCGGGCTCGACGGCTGACCACCGGCCATCCGCGTCCGCAGGTCGTCGCGCCCCGCCAGCGCCCCCTTCCGTTCCCGTACACGGAGACAGACATCCTCATGCGCCCCCATAGAGCCCACGTCAACACGCCACCTGGACAGGGCAGTTCACGCCGCCTCCGCATTCGCCCGGTGCGCCGCATCGCCACCGGAGCGGCCCTGCTCCTTGCGCTCACCGCCGCCCCGAGCGTGGCCGTCCCGACCGTGGCAACGGAGGGGAGCTGCGCCCGCATCGGCCACCTGGAAGTGCCGGGTGCGGCACGCCAACAGGCCGCCTGTCGAGATGAGTTGACTACCGCCGGAACCGTCGGCTCGGGTCATACC
Organism: Streptomyces sp. NPDC059037; assembly: GCF_042740015.1. Taxonomy (NCBI): domain Bacteria; kingdom Bacillati; phylum Actinomycetota; class Actinomycetes; order Kitasatosporales; family Streptomycetaceae; genus Streptomyces; species Streptomyces sp. NPDC059037. Next base: position 20,069 of record NZ_JBHYIG010000174.1, on the reverse strand, counting down.
GACCCGGCCGACTGGGCGGGCCTGACCCCCAAGGACCTGTCCACGCCCGTCGGCGTACCCGGCATCCAGATCGACGGTCACTTCCCCGACACCTCGACCACCAACACCCACCACGGCTGGAACCACGACGCCCAGTTCGTCATCCGGCTGCCCGACCGGTGGAACGGCGGCCTGGTGATCGCCGGCACTCCGGGCAACCGGGCGCAGTACGCCAACGACCGGGCCATCGGCGACTGGGTGCTGGCCCGCGGGTACGCCTACGCCGCCACCGACAAGGGCAACACCGGACCCCGCTTCTACCGCGACGGCCGGCGGCCGGGCGACGCCGTCGCCGAATGGAACCGCCGCGTCACCCAACTCACCAGGGCCACCCGCACGGTGGTCGCCCAGCGCTACGGCAGGCACCCCACCCGCACCCTGGCCACGGGCATCTCCAACGGCGGCTACCTGGTGCGCTGGCAGCTGGAGAACCATCCCGAGCTCTATGACGCCGGCGTGGACTGGGAAGGCACCCTCTGGCGTGCGGACGGACCGAACCTGTTGACGTTCCTGCCGACCGCCCTGGCTGCGTACCCCGTCTACGCGGCAGGCGGCGCGGGTGCCGCCCGCGCCCACCGGCAGCTGCTCGCCGCGGGCTTCCCCGCGGGCTCGGAATTCCTGTGGCCCTACCACCACCGCTCGTACTGGGACTTGACCCAGCGCGTGTACCGCGAGGAGTTCGACCCCGACTTCGACGGTTCCGCGGAGGCAGGCACTCCCAACTGCGCACCCGGCACGCCCGCCTGCGACGCGGACTACGACTACGCGTCCCGTCCGGCGGAGGTCCACCGGGCCGTGCAGCGGGTCGCGCTGACCGGCAGGATCGGAAAACCGCTGATCACGGTGCAGGGCACCCTCGACGTGCTGCTGCCCATCAGCCGCGACGCGGACGTGTACGCCCGCATGGTCCACGACGCGGGCCGCGGCGACCTGTTCCGCTCCTACCGCATCGAGGGCGGCACACACACCGACTCGCTGTACGACACCTTCCCGGACAGACTCCGCCCGCTGGTGCCCTGCCACCGCTCGGCGTTCACCGCCACGGAACGCTGGCTCCGCACCGGCCACGCCCCGCCCCCGAGCCGCACGATCCCGCGCCCCACCGGGGCGGACCCGACCACCTTGCTGACCGGCTGCCCGCTGTCCTGACGACTGCGTACGTCCCCGGGCCCGGCCGCCTCGGCCGTTCGGACAGGCCTCCGTCACGAGCTTCTCGCGCAGGACCGCCCACTGGGCGGCCATGTCGTGCACCAGGTACAGCTCGCGGCGGCGGGTCCAGGGCTGGCGAGGAAGCGGGCCATCTCCCACTGGGCGTACACGGGAAGGTTCCGTCGGCCGCGGACGCGGGCCACGGTGTCGGCAAGCTCCTCGTTGACCGGGCCCGGCTCGGGGCGGCTCCGCCGCCGTGGCGGCCCGTCAGGCGTCCGCCGCGTACCGCCAGAAGTCCCGCATCAGCTCGGGGAAGCTCGGCCCGCCCATCTGCAGCTGGCTGAGCATGATGGTGACCGTGCCGGTGGCCGGGATGATGTGCGCGGTCGTGCCGGTGCCGCCGACCCAGCCATAGCGCCCCGGCACGCTCCACGGCTCGGCGCGCTCGACGTCGACCGCGGCGCCGAAGCCCCAGCCCATGCCTTCGAGGAACAGACCGCCGGCTTCCCGCTCGGGCACGGTCAGCTGATTGGTCGTCATCTGCCGCACCGACGCGGGGGAGAGCAACTGACGCCCGCCTGCTGCCCCTTGGGAGACGCCTTGGGCCAACAGCATCCGGCCGAAGGCAAGCCAGTCGTCGGCGGTGGAGACCAGGCCGCCGGCGCCGGAGGGAAACGCGGGCGGCCGGCTCCACTGCCCGTCGGCGGCGTCGAGGAGGGTGAGGCCTCCCTCGGGGGCGGCCCTGTAGTAGGCGGTGAACCGGTCGAGCTTGGCGGGCGGCACGGCGAAGGCGGTGTCGGTCATCCCGAGCGGTTCGAAGATCCGCTCGGCGAGGAAGTCGGGCAGCGGCTGGCCCGTGACCCGGGAGATCAGCACGCCCTGCAGGTCGGAGCTGAGGTTGTACAGCCAGCCGTCGCCCGGCTGGTGCAGCAGCGGAATCCGCCCCAGGGCGGCCATCCAGTCGTCGGGCGCCGGCACGGCCTGCGGCGCGGGAGGGCCCTGCTTAAGCGCGGTGGCCAGCGCCGCTACCGCGGGCAGCGAGAAGTCGGAGGCGAAGCCGTATCCGGTGCGGGAGCTCAGCAGATGGAAGACGGTGATGGGCCGCACCGCGGGGACCACGTCGTCCACCGGCGAGGCCGGCGTGCGGACGACGCTCGGTGACGCCAGCTCGGGCAGCCACCGGGCGACGGGGTCGTCCAGCGCGATCCGCCCGTCCTCGACCAGCATCATGACGGCCGCGGCGACGACGGGTTTGGTGATCGAGGCGATACGGAAGATCGAGTCCCTGGCCATCGGGGCGCTGCCCTCGACGTCGACGGACCCGACGGCCGCCACCTCGATGCGGTCACCACGCGCCACCAGGCCCACCGCCCCGGGCACGGACCCCTTGTCCACGTGTGCTTCCAGCGTTTCGCGCAGATCGGCCATGCGTCCACCTTCTCAGCCGGTGACGGGGATGTGGTTGAAGGTGGGACTCCCGCCGCGCCTCGAAGTCATCGGAATCATCAAAGTCATCGGTGCCGGTTTGCGGCTGCGCCGGCCCGGCGGACCGCGCGGGATGGTGTGGGGGAACCACCCCGCGCGGATCGGCCTCCTCAGCCCGTGATGTTCACATCGATGCAGGCGTAGAAGGCGTTGGAGGTGTCGGCGATGTTCCACACCGCGAGCACCTTCTGCTTGCCGCTGAGCCCGCCGAAGTCGACGGTGTGGGTGACGGTGTCGCCCGGCTTGGCGCCGCCGTCGTCGACCTCGGCGATCTTGCTGCCGCCGACGAAGTACTGCCAGGTGCTGGTGGAGTGAGCCGCCGTCAGCTTCCAGCTGAACTCCTGGGACGAGCCGACGTCGGTGGTCTGCCAGCCCTTGCCGTCGTCGTCCAGCTCGGCGAACCGCGCATTGCCGCCGCTGCACGTCGTCTGCCCCTTGGGGCCTTCGACGCTCTGCGGCTCGTGGGTGATCTCGCCGCAGCTCACCGTGCCGGCCGCGCACTGGGCCTGCCGGCTCGGGGGCGCGTTGACATATCCGTGCGCGCCGGCCGGGGTGACGGAGGCCAGCACGATTACGGGCGCGAAGGCAGCGCCCAGGGCGGCCGCCAGCTTCTGCTTCTTGTTCATCTCTGCTCCCTCGGAGGTGGGGGGATGAGGGGGACGGAGACAACCGGGCGCCTCGGTCGACTCATTGGCCTAGACCATACTGATTGTCAGGCCCCCGTCAACCCTTCAACTGTTCCTCCAGGGGCGGAAGTTGTGGCCGACCTGCGTCGACGCGATCAGTTTTGGGCGAGCAGGAGCCGCGGTTTGGCGTGGGCGCCGAGCTGGGGTCGCAGGGCGCGGTGCGACAGCTCGGTGGAGGGCAGGAAATCCGCTCGGTCGCAACCCTCCGGAAGCCATGAAATCCTTCAACTCGCAAATTCGCCAGAGGGCACAAAATTGTTCGGTCCGCAAATCCGCCAGAGGGCATGAAGTCCGTTCAGTCGCAACGGTATTGACAAGAAAACTCCACCTTGACGGCGTCGTGGAGTTTGCTTATCGTCCAGTCGTTCAGGTTCCCGCCGATCGACATCCGAAGGTGTTTATGACCGTGCCTCCAACGTTTCCGAAGTCCAGGCAGCAGTTGATTCTTGCCGTTCTTATGCTGTGTTCGCTGCTGATTTGGCTAGAGAATACCGTCCTGAGTACTACGCTCGAGACCCTTGCGGACCCGGCCCGCGGACTGGGGGCCAATCCCGGTCAGCTGCAATGGGCGACCGGTTCGTACACTCTGGCCTTCGCCACATTGATGTTTACTGCAGGCGCATTGGGCGATCGGTTCGGTCACCGGACAGTGTTCTCCAGTGGGATGGTGATCTTCGCCGGGTCCTCGCTGTGGGCGGCGTACGCAAGCGATACGGGTCAGCTGATCGCGGCTCGAGCCGCGATGGGGGTGGGCAGCGCGCTGATCACGCCCGCCATGATGGCCATCCTCATGTGGACCTTTACCGGCCCCGCGCGGGCCGCCGCGATCGGCATTTTCTCGACGTCGGCCGGTGTCGGAATGGCTGCAGGACCGGTGCTGGCGGGGTTCCTGCTCGAGCATTTCTGGTGGGGCTCGGTATTTCTCGTCAACGTCCCGGTCGCGGCATTGGCGTTGGTCGGGCTCGCCGTACTGGTTCCGAATTTCCGCAGTCCCACTCCGCGGCCACTGGACCCCGCCGGAATGCTGCTGTCGATCAGTGGGCTCGTGGCGTTGGCCTACGGGCTGATCCGGGCGGGGCAGGTGACGGTGTGGAGTCGTACCGACGTCTGGGCGCCGATCGTTGCCGGTCTCATTCTGCTGGCCGTTTTCGTGCTCGTCGAACTGCGTGTCAAGGTGCCCAGCTTTGATCCGCGACTGTTCGCACAACGCACATTCGGTGGCGGCAATGTGGCGCTCGGATTGCTGCTCTTCGGTGTGGCCGCCGTCACCTTCTATAACGCCTTCTACCTGCAAGGCGCGCTCGGATTTTCGCCGATGAAGGCGGGCTTGGCCAATATCCCGACCGCATTCGGTGCGCTCGTAGGGGCGCCCCTCGCCTCACGTCTGGTTCGCCGCCTGCCACTACGCCTTGTCGCCGTGCCGGCGCTAACCGTGGCTGCGCTGACCATGGGCGGGTACGGGTTCCTCGGACTCGACACTCAACTCGTCTGGATCGAGATCCTGTTGTTGATACAGGGTCTGTCGATCGGCATGGTGATCGGCCCCGTTACGGCCGCATTGATCAGCGACCTTCCGTTGGAACAGGCCGGTGCGGGATCGGCCGTCACCAATACCGTGCGACAGACCGGCAGCGTGATCGGCATCGCAGTGGGCGGCACGATCATGTCGATCGTGTACCGACGTGCGATCGAACCTTCGCTGGAGGGCGCACCCGGTCCGGTGCGGGAGCAGGCGCGAGTCTCCGCCGAACAGGCCCGTCACGTCGCCACCGCCATCGACCGGCCCACTCTTGCTCAGGCCGCTGATGATGCGTTTATCCATGCCATGCACGTCGGCGCGGGCTGGATCGCGGCCATCGCACTCCTCGGAGCGGTTGTGCTGCTGATTGCCTTGCCTGCTGCCGGCAAGAAGAAGGATCCGATACCGGAGCCGGACCACGAAGAGGCCCGCAGCTCCGTCTAGGCTCACGTACCAAGCGGAGTGGCGAGTTCGCGTACCAACTGGAAGGACCGGACGCGATCGGCGAGGTCGTAGACGGGCGTCACCAGCATCAGCTCGTCGGCCCCGGTGGTCTCCGCGAGCCGCGTCAGGCGCTTCTCGACCAACTCCGGTGTCCCATGGGCCTGGTGGGAGGCGAACGCCGCCAGCGCCGCCTCTTCCCGGGCGTCGAACCGGTGCGCCGCCGCGGTCGCCGGACTGGGGAAGGGCACATCGCTGTGCCCCTGGAGCAGGCCCGCCTTCACCACGGCCATGGGGCGCGTCAGCTCCTCGGCCCGCTCCTGGGTGTCCGCGCACACGACCTCCACGCACACCAGGACGCGCGGCTTCTCGCACCAGGCGGAGGGCCGGAACGCCTCCCGGTAGTGCGCGAGCGCCTCGACGGTGTTCTCGGGGCGGATGTGGTGGGCGAACGCGACCGGCAGGCCCAGTTCGGCGGCAAGTGCCGCCCCCGCGCGGCTCGATGCCAGCAACCAGGGCTCGGGCAGTTCGCCGAGGCCGACCTCGGTGAGGAAGTCCAGCGTCGCGGCGACATCGCGGCCGTACTCCTCGTCCGTGGCCGGATCCGCCCCGCGGCGCAGCGCACGCGCCGTCCCCTCGTCGAAGGTCCCGGGGCCGCGCCCGATCCCGAGGTCGATCCGGTCGGGATGCAGCGCGGCCAGCGTCGCGAACTGCTCGGCCACGGTGAAGGGCGCGTGATTGGGGGCGAGTACGCCGCCCGAGCCGACCCGCAGGCGCGACGTCGTGGCGGCGATGCGTGCCGTCATGATCGGCGGCGGGAAGGCGCCGATGGCGGGGGATCGGTGATGCTCGGCGAACCACAGCCGGTGGTAGCCGAGACGGTCGAGTTCCTGGGCGGCACCGTCGCAGTTGCGCAGCGCGTCGGCGGCCGACGTACCGGCCTCGACCATGGCAACTTCCAGTGCGGAGAGCGGGAGTTCGATCATGCGCCCAGCATAGGACCGGCCGGGCCGAGGCTTCCGGCCGGTCAGGGAGTGGGGATGCCGCCGGGGCGTGCGGGACGCCCGAAGCGCACCGGGACGCCCGGCGAATAGAGCACGCTCACCGGGTCGCCCACCGGCCGGGGAAGGCCCGCTGCGACGACCAAGTCCTCGTCGCAGGCCAGCAGTTCAGCGCGGTGCAGCGGCCAGCGCGGGTGCACGTTCGGCAGGAACATCTGCCGCCCGAAGAAGGTGTTGTGCATGCCCCACCGCGCCGTCAGGAAATGCTCGAACTCGGTGGGCTCCGCCACCCGTTCGCCCACCCGCACCGCGATCCGGCTCTGCGCGCCGCGCGGACCGGGCCAGCGCCTGCTGCTCGTGTACGTGACGATGTCGCCGCTGTGCCGGATGCTCATCCGGGACCACTGGTAGGGCAGCCGGAAGGCGCCGCGCGCGACCGCCACCGGTATCAGCCGCGAGGCGTCGAGGGAACGGAAGACGACGCCGCGGCGGCCATGGCCGTCCACCGAGTACAGCCGCACATTCGTCTCGGGGAACGTGCCCAGGTACGGAATGCCGGGGAGGCGGAACCAGCCGACCCGGTGCATCCGAAACGCGACGAGCCCCACATAGGTGACCCCTTCGTGCACATCGGGCACGGTCCCGGCGGGCAGCAGCGGCGCCACGTCGGCCGGATCCACCGCCCAGTGCAGAAACGCCAGATCCAGCCACGACTGCGTGAGCAGCGGGTTCACGGTGGAGGAGGGCGGATCGGCGGTGATGGGTTCCGGGGCGGAGGAAGTGAGGGCCACGGGATCAGAATTGCAGGGGCCTTGGTTCGGCAGATCGGTGGGGTGGCTTCGGAGCGGACCGGGGGAGTGCGAGTGCGGTTTTCGGGGGTGGCCGTCCGAGGGGCCGTGCGACTAAGGTCTCCCCTAAGCGGACGCTTAGCCGCCTCTCCGCAGGACGGCAGGCCGCGTCACGAGAGAGGCAGGCAACCCGTGCCGGTCATCGACGCGTGGATGCAGCACCCCACGCTCCGCCACTCCAACCACGAGATGTTCGAGTCGCTGCGCCGCTGGACGGGGCAGAAGCTCCTCGAGGAACCACTGCCGGTCAAGACCACGGTCGCCGCGCTGGCCGCCGCCGACGTCGAGATCGGGCTCGCGGCAGCCTGGTACGGCCCTCAGGGGCCGCTGATCAGCAACGATGAGGTGGCGGACTGCGTCGCCCGGTCCGACGGACGGCTGCGCGGAGTCGCGGGAGCCGACCTCACCCGGCCGGTCGAGGCCGTGCGCGAACTGCGCCGCGCGGTGCGGGAACTCGGCTTCGTGGCCCTGCGGATCGTGCCCTGGTTGTGGCAGCTCCCGCCCACCGACCGGCTCTACTACCCGCTGTACGCGGCCTGCGTCGACCTCGGCATCCCCTTCTGCACCCAGGTCGGGCACACCGGCCCGCTGCGCCCGTCCGAGACCGGCCGCCCCATCCCGTACATCGACCAGGTGGCCATCGACTTCCCCGAGCTGACCATCGTGTGCGGACACATCGGCTACCCGTGGACGACAGAGATGATCGCCGTGGCCGACAAGCACGCCAACGTCTACATCGACACCAGCGCCTACACCGCACGCCGCTACCCGCGCGAACTCGTCGACTACGTACGCGGTCGGGGCCGCGGGAAGGTGCTGTTCGGCTCGAACTACCCCATGATCACGCCCGGCCAGGCCCTTGAGCACCTGGGCGATCTCGACCTGGACGAGGAGGCCACCGACCTGTTCCTGTCCGGCAACGCCCGGCGGGTCTTCAGGCTCTGACCGCGCCGGGAGCGTCTGACCTCACCGGGCCAGGGGTCAGGAGCGCGGGCCGCGGGACTGGTCGGCCCGCTGCGCTTCCTTCTCCTTCTGCTTCTCCTTGATCCGCACCGTTTCCTTGCGGACCTCGGCCTGCGTGGCGCGCTCCTTCTGCAGCCACTCCGGGTTCTCCGTCTTCAGCGCCTCGATCTGCTCTGTGGTGAGCGCCTCGGTGACCCCGCCGCGCGCGAGACCGGCGATGGAGACGCCCAGCTTGGACGCGACCACCGGCCGGGGGTGCGGGCCGTTGGCGCGCAGCTCCTGCAGCCACGCGGGCGGATCGGTCTGCAGGGAGTTCAGCTCGGTGCGCGAGACGACACCCTCCTGGAACTCGGCGGGGGTGGCCTCGAGGTACACACCCAGCTTCTTCGCCGCGGTCGCGGGCTTCATGGTCTGGGTGGTCTGGTGCGACGTCATGGTGTCAAGGGTATCGAGCATGTGAGCTACCGCTGACCACGCCGGGTAATCTGGCGGAGTGACAGACTCGCAGGTAGCCCCTTCCTTCAGGCTCGCGTACGTCCCGGGGGTGACGCCCACCAAGTGGGTGCGGATCTGGAACGAGCGGCTCCCCGACATCCCGCTGACGCTCGTCGCGGTGCCCGCCGCCGAAGCGTTCGACCTGCTGCGCGGCCCTGACGCCGACGCCGGTTTCGTACGTCTGCCCGTCGACCGCACGGACCTCAGCGCGATCCCCCTCTACACCGAGACGACCGTGGTCGTGATCCCCAAGGACCACGTCGTGGCAGCCGTCGAGGAGGCGTCCTGCGAGGATCTCGCCGACGAGATCGTGCTGCACCCCCTTGACGACACCCTCGACTGGGAGCAGCTGCCGGGACGGCCGGCCAACGAGCGCCCGGCCACCACCGCCGACGCCATCGAACTGGTCGCCGCCGGCGTGGGCGTCCTGGTCGTCCCGCAGTCCTTGGCCCGCCTGCACCACCGCAAGGACCTCACCTACCGGCCGCTGACCGGCGCCCCGGAGTCACGCGTCGCCCTGTCCTGGCCGGAGGAGGAGACCACCGATCTGGTGGAGGACTTCATCGGCATCGTGCGCGGACGGACGGTCAACAGCTCCCGCGGCCGTACGCAGCCGGCCCCGGCCAAGCAGACCAAGAGCAAGCGCCCCGACACGGGCGGCGCCCGCCGCAAGCCCACGGCGGGCAAGCCGGCCGGCAAGGGTTCCCGCGGCGGCTCAGGCGCCGCCAAGGGCGGCAAGCGCGGAAAGCCGCGCCGCAGCAAGTAGCGGCCCCGGCCCCGGCTGCGTCAGGGGCGCCGGTCCTCCGGGTCCGCCCCGTTCAGCACCAGGACCCCGGACCGCAAGCTGCCCCCGTCGAAGCGCTCGACGGCGTACGACACCCAGGTCGCAGAGCCGGTGACGTACAGATGGGGAATCCGGACACTCACGGCCGCCCCCACCCACGTGCCCGCGATCCGCAGCCGCGACTCCCAGCGATGGCTCCACGTCACCCAGCTGACGGTGATGACGTCGTTGGCGGCCATGCCGGGATACGCGCCGACCCGGACGGTGGCGGGCCCACGAAGTCCATTTCCAGTGGGGGTGATCGAGGTGCAACCATTGGCGCCGCTGAACGGTCAGTCAAGCCTGTGAGCACACCTTCGCCGCAAGGCATCCGTCCCAGGCCGCCGACTCGGGCCGGGGCCGGTCGCCGTATCGCCGTCGTCGCCCTCGTCGTCCTTGCGCTGACTCTCGCGAGCGTGGTGACGTACGTGCATTTCTCCGGTTCCTCCGGTGGGCACCGCAACCCGGGCATACCGCAGCCCACGCCGCCCGTCGAGTCGGACGGCAAGGCGCCGGCCGTCGCCCCGGCCGAGTGCGCCGCACCGCCTGCTGCCTCGGAGCGCACCGCGCCGGCAGCCCCGCGACAGCGGGCCAACCGCGCGGACTTCAACGGCGACGGCTTCCCCGACCTCCACCTCAACGCCTGGTACCGCCCCAAGGAAGGCGGCGGCTGGCTGCACCACCGCGCCCTCGTGGCCGGCTCGGCGCGAGGCATCGCGCCGGCCGCCGGCGTCCCGCTGAGCCTTCCCGGACTCGACCCGGCCACCAGCACCCGCCCGCTGGTCATGAACAGCGCCGCACACCTCATGGGAGACCTGGACGGCGACGGCCTGGCCGACCTCGTCGTCCAGAACCTGTTCCGCAACCGCGAACACAACTGGACCGGACAGAGCATCGTCTGGGGCAGGAAGAAGGGCACCCCGAGTGTTGTGCGACTCCCCGCCGACCGCCCGCTGTTCGCGTCGGGCGGTGACTTCGACGGAGACGGTGCGCTTGACCTGATCGGGCTGCGGGAGGGCCGCGACATGGAGCCCGCGGGTTTCCACGTGCCGCGTCCATCGGCCTGCCTCATCGTCCTCTACGGGCCGTTCAGCCGCGCCGGCGCACCCCGCAGGACCGTCGCCGTCGAGGCCACCCAGGGTGGATACGTGGGTGTGTCCGCCTTCGTCACCGGGGACTTCGACGGAGACGGCCGCGACGACGTGGTCACCCGCGGCGGGCTGCCCCTGCCGGCGGAGGACCAGGACGTGTCCGACTGGTACGACGAGGACCGCCTGCCCCGCGGCCTGACGGACACCCGCTTCTACCGTGGTACGCCCGCAGGACCGGCGGTTGCCGCCCTGCCCGCCGGCGTGGGGAGCGCTCTGCCGCTGCCGGACCGCGACGGGACGAGCACGCCGCTGCTCACCGTCGGACAACTGGACGGCGACCGGTTCACGGACATCCTCCAGACCGACGGGACGATCCTGCACGGCGGACCGCACGGCCCCGGCGCCCGCACCAGCCGCCTTCCCGCCCCCTACGGCACCGGGGGCGAGGACCCGCCCGGAACGTTGCGGACCGTCGGCTACACCGGAGGCCCGGCCCGTGCCGACCTGAACGGCGACGGCCAGGACGACCTGGTGTACCGGGACTCCCGCAACAAACCGGCGGGCAACGTGACCATCCTGCTCTCGCGGCCGGACGGCGGCTACGCGCCTCCGCTCACCATCGATCGCCTCCGCCTCGACCTGCCGAGCCGTCCATCGCACAGCGCGGACGCCGACAACTTCGGCTGGGACGTCGCCGCCGCCGACCTCGACGGCGACGGCGCCGCCGAACTCCTCGTCGGCTACCGGGGCTTCTCCAAGCCCCGTGAGGAACACGGCTATTGGGTCTTCCCCGGTACGTCCGACGGCCCGGACACCAAGAAGGCGCGGTTCCTGCCCGTACGGGAATTGGTCGCAGGAAGGTGAACTTCAGGCCTGGCCCTCGGGATCCTCGCTGAGGAACTCCGCAACCAGCTCTGGTGGGTTGGCGGCCCGGGTGAGGGCGAACATCTCGTCAGGGGCGAACATGTCGTAGAGGATCACCGGCAGCGGCCGTCCCAGAGCGCGGACGAGGTGGCCCTCCGCGTGGAGCTCGCGGGCCACGTCGACGCAGAGCTCGTGGAACTCCTCCGCGAGCCGCTCGTCGCGCTCCTCCTGCTCCTCCTCGGAGAGGCCTTCCGCCTCGGCCTGGTCATCCTCGTACCAAAGGCCTTGTTCCACCGCCTCATGGCGGTGCAACTCGGCGCCGGCCGGGTCGTGTTGGGGATCGTGGCCGGTGATGCGTACGCCTTCAAGGCCCGACGGCGGGAAGTAGGCATAGTTCCAGCGGGCCTCCCACGCCTCGCGGGGACCCAGCTCGGCGAGCAGCCGGGCCACCTCGGTCTCGGTGTTGTAGCCGATCGCCAGATACGGGAACCGGGGATCCTGGTCGACGCTGTCGATCCGGAACGTGACGGCATAGATCTCGGACGCCACCTCTTCGGGGAACTCGGCCAGGGTGCGCGCGGCAACCTGCCCCAGGTGCAGGCGGAAAGTCATCGACAGCTCTTCTCCTCGGTGGCGTCGCGGCGATCGCCGGTGCGGATTCTAGGCAGGGGCGGCGCGGCGGCCTGCGTCAGACCCTTCTCCACGGGCGGAGCTTCTCGGGGTTCCGTACCGCCCAGAGGTGCTTGATCCGGTCGCCCGTGATGTCGAAGGCGATCACCCCAGTGGTGATGCCGTCCTGCTGGATGACCAGGCCGGGCTGGCCGTTGACCGTGCGCTCCAGGAGCGTCCGGTCGAGGTCCGATGTCGCACTGGTGAGGGCGATCAGGTAGCGCGCGAGCTGTTCGCCGCCCTGGATGGGATCGAGTGCGGCCCTGACCACACCGCCGCCGTCGGAGAGCCCCGTGGCGTCGGGGTCGAGCAGGCTGATGAGGGCGGCGATGTCGCCGGCTTCCCAGGCCTGCTTGAAGTCCCTGACGATGTCGGCCCGCCGGGAAGCGGAGGTCGCGGGTGCCTCGGAGGCGCGGATGCGACGGCGGGCGGAGGTGGCCAGCTGGCGGCATGCGGCGGGCGTCCGGCCGACGATCTCGGCGACGTCGGCGAAGGGGTACTGGAAGACGTCGTGGAGGATGAACGCGACGCGCTCGGCGGGGGTCATGGTTTCGAGCACGACGAGGAAAGCCATGTTGATCGACTCGGCCAGCGTGACCCGGTCGGCGGGGTCGGCCGCCGTGCCGCCCGGCCGCCCGTTGACCCAGTCCGCGTGGTGGGGCAGGGGCTCGGGGATCCATTCGCCCACATAGCGTTCGCGGCGGGCGCGTGCCGAGCCGAGCAGATCGAGGCAGACGCGGCTCGCGACCTTGGTCAGCCAGGCGCCGGGCGATGCGATGACCGCGCGTTGGTGAGGGGACATCGTGTACCAGCGGGTGTACGTCTCCTGGACGACGTCCTCGGCGTCGGCCAGCGAGCCCAGGAGCCGGTAGGCGAGGCCGGTCAGCTGACGCCGCTCGCTCATGATCGCGCTCAGGGCCGGATCGAGCCTGCCGTCTCCCGGCGCGGATGGGGTCCTCATCGTGTCGCCGCTCCCTTGGCTGTGCCGGTGGTCACCAGTACGACGAGACGGCCGAGCGAAATGTGACGTCGGCGCGCCGCCTCACAATCCGCGGGGCCGCCTCGTCGGTAGTGCTGGGACCAAGGCGGTCCCGCCGACAGCCGTTCCGTCCACGGGGCGGAACGGCCGGGCACGAAAAGGGAGATCACCATGCAGACACGACTCGACCACCTCACCAATCCGGTGGCGGCCAAGGCCGTGCAGGGCCTCGTCTCGGCGGGCAAGGCGGTCGCCGAATCGACGCTGCCGGCCGCGACGGGCGAGCTGGTGCTGCTGCGTGTCAGCCAGATCAACGGCTGCGGCTTCTGCATCGACATGCACACCAAGGAGGCCACAGCCGCCGGTGAGACCCCGGTGCGGCTCCATCTGGTCGCCGCCTGGCGCGACGCCACGGTGTTCACGGATGCCGAACGGGCCGCCCTGGCCCTGGCGGAGGAGGGCACCCGCATCGCCGACGCGGCCGAAGGCGTCTCCGACGAGGTGTGGGCGAACGCCGCCAAGCACTACGACGAGGAGCAGCTCGGCGCGTTGGTGTCGGTCATCGCCGTCATCAACGCCTTCAACCGCCTGAACGTCATCACCCAGCGGCCCGGCGGCGACTACCGGCCCGGCCAGTTCGGCTGACCGGCAACCTCGATCGCCTCTGAGGGGCCGGGCCGCGCCGGGGACGCCCCGGCCCCAAATGACGGGGCGTTGCTTCCCGGTGTTGGTCTGCATGCCACGTGACAGCGGTGGAGCGGTGCGAATCTTTCGGCGCCGGCAGGGCCGATGCCAAGATCCTGTGCTTGAACTCCGTTCGGACGCAGGTTGTCTGAGGGGGGATCAGAAGCGGGTATGAGCCATATGGCGTGCGCGCCCGTGCCGGCGCACGTACCAGTCCGCGTCTCGTACCCACTGGAGGAACCCGTGCGCCGCAAGCTCCTTGCCACATCCGTGACCGCTGCCGCCTTCGCCCTCAGCGTGGCGGTCGCCGCGCCGGCCGGTGCCGTCCCCGCCGACAAGGGCCAGGTACTCAGCAACTGGACCCAGACCAGCGCCGACAGCTACGACGCGTGGGCCGCGGCCCGTGCGAACCAGGGCGCCTGGAGCGCCTACGCCTTCAACTGGTCCACCGACTACTGCTCGTCGTCCCCCGACAACCCCTTCGGCTTCCCCTTCCAGATGTCATGTGCACGGCATGACTTCGGCTACCGCAACTACAAGGAGGCGGGCACCTTCGACGCCAACAAGGCGCGCGTCGACAGCGCCTTCTACGCCGACCTCAAGAGAGTCTGCTCCGCCTACAGCGGAGCCAAGCTGGCCTCCTGCAACGCGACGGCCTGGACGTACTACCAGGCCGTCGACAAGTTCGGCTTCGCGCCGGCGGCCTGACGCCCACTCAGGGACCCGGTCGCCGCAGGCTCGGCGACCGGGGCTCGCCCGGGTTCGTCGTGAGTGAGCCGCTCAGTCGATGACCGCGGTCGCTTCGACCTCCACCAGGTGGTCGGGGACATCCAGCGCCGCAACGCCGATCAGCGTGCCCGGCGGAACCGGTGTGCTCCCCAGCTTCTCGGCTGCCCGTGCCATCCCCTCCATGAGCAGCGGCATCTTGTCGGGGGTCCAGTCGACGACGTACACCGTCAGTTTCGCCACGTCGTCGAAGGTCGCGCCGACCTCGGTCAGAGCGGTGCCGATATTGAGGTAGCACTGCTCGACCTGCGCGGCGAGGTCACCCTCGCCGACCGTGACCCCGTCGGCGGTCCAGGCGACCTGTCCGGCGACGAAGACCAGCTTCGACCCGGTCGCGATCGACACCTGCCGGTAGGCGTCGATCTCCGGCAGTCCGGCGGGGTTCACCAGGGTGATGGCCATACAGCTGTCTCCTCAGTCGTGCCGTGATCTCTTGTGGTTACTCGGGAACTGTAGGAGAGTGAGCGCTGACCTGGAAGAACGCACTTTTCGGTGACTGAGGAACCTCATGGTGACCAAGCAGTTCAGCGGCTCCCCCGAGGACGCGGACCTGACGCGCGCGGACTCGTTGGCGCGGGAGATCTTCTCGGACGTGGCCAACAAGTGGGCGCTCCTGATCATCGACGCGCTGGGTGAGAGCACCCTGCGCTTCGGCGAGGTGCGCAAGGGCGTCGAGGGCATCAGCCACAAGATGCTCACCCAGAACCTGCGGATGATGGAGCGCAACGGCCTGGTCGAGCGGACCGTGTACCCCACCGTGCCGCCGAAGGTCGAGTACACCCTCACCGAACCGGGCCTCGCCCTGCGCGAGATGGTCCACCGCATGTGCGACTGGACCCACCAGCACATCGGCCACATCGAAGCCTCCCGTCAAAGCTTCGACGCCTGACGGGACTTGTCTCGAAGATCGTTTCGGTGGAAGCTGCGGGAATGCAGAATCTTCCGACATTCGTACTCGTTCACGGCGCCTTCGCGAACTCGTTCTCGTTCGCGCCGCTGCAGGCCGAACTCGCCCTGCTCGGGCACCGGTCGGCCGCGGTCGACCTTGTGGGGCACGGGTTCGAGGCGACGTTCCCCGCCGCCTACCAGGCTCCCCAGGATCTCGCCGCGCTCGCCGCGGCACCGGGGAGCATCAAGGGCGTCACCCTCGCCGACAACGCCGCCCGCGTGATCGAAGTCCTCGAACGCGCGAAGCGGAACGGGCCGACCATCCTCGTCGGCCACAGCAGGGGCGGCGTCACGATCACCGCCGCCGCCAACGCGCGGCCCGACCTGATCGACCGGATCGTGTACGCCTCCGCCTGGTGCCCCGTCGAGCTCACCGACTACTACGGCGAGCCGGAGATGGCGGATGTGGACCCCGCTGCCTTCGCTCCGGCGATGGCCGGCAACCCCGCCGAACTCGGTCTGATCCGTATGAACTTCCGCACCGCCGACCCCGGGGTGCTGGCCGCGATGCGGCAGGCCTTCGCCGCCGATCTCACCGACGACGAGTTCCACACGTTCCTGAACACCTTCCAGCCCGACGAGAACCTCGACTTCGGCGCGGCCGACGACCGGGCACAGGCCGCGACGTGGGGGAAGGTTCCCAAGACCTTCGTGCGTCTTACCGACGATGCCAGCATTCCGCTCGCCATGCAGGACCGCATGATCCGCGAGGCCGACGCGCTCACCCCGGACAACCCCTTCGACGTCCGGACGCTCCAGGGCAGCCACCTGCAGTGGCTCGTCCGCCCGAAGCCGGCCGCCGAACTCCTCGCGAACCTCGCGGCGAGCTGACAACTGCCCCAGCGGCAGCGTCCTTTCACGTCATCGCCGTACGTGAAGCGGGGGGGCGGGGGCCCCCCCCCCCCGCCCCCCCCCCCGCCCCGGGCGGGGACCGCAGGGGGGTGGCGC
>NZ_JBHYIG010000174.1:0-3641 GCF_042740015.1 Streptomyces sp. NPDC059037 | reverse complement strand
TCTTGCTAAACGACACCTGTTCCTTCCTGGTCTCGGGGGCTGGGTTTTGTTTAAAACCCCCTGGACCTTCACGGGGCCGGGCGCGCCCCCCGCGCCGCACCATCGCCCGCCTCGTCGGCGGTCAGCTCATGCTCTTGGCGCCGTCGAGGGACTCACGGATGATGTCGGCGTGACCGGAGTGCTGAGCGGTCTCACTGATGATGTGCATCAACACCTGGCGGACCGACCACTGCGCACCGGGTTCCGTCCACGGGGCCTTCGGCAGCGGCCACGTGGCGTCCAGATCGGGCACCGTGGTGACCAGCTCGTCGGTACGACGCGCCACCTCGGCGTAGTCGTCAAGGACGCCGGCTAGCGTCTCACCGGGCAGCATCCGGAAGCTGTCGGCCCGGCGGGCCCAGTCGGCCTCGGTCAAGGCCGTGTAGTCAGGCATCGCCGCCGGGCCGCCGAGGATGAAGTCCCCCCAGCTCCGCTCGGCTTCGGCGACGTGCTTGATCAGCCCGCCGAGGCACAGCTCGCTGACGGTGGTCCGCAGTCCGGCCTGCTCGTCGGTGAGGTCACGGGTGGTGAAGCGCAGAAATTGCCGGTGCTTGGCCAGCGCCGCCAGCCATTGGGCACGCTCACCGCCGACGGCGGGCGCCTCGTCCACGTCGCGGTTGGTCAGCTTGTCTGCAGTCATGGTCTCTGCCTTCCGGTGTTCTGGCTCCGTCGGTCAAGGAACACGCTAAGAGCCATAGAGGTCAGATCCTGGCCTATATGCGTCCTGACCCCCCGTGGCAGCGGCGGCAGCGGTCTGAAGCCCCCCGCTGCCGCCGTTCCGTCAACCGCCGGTCGGCGTCACGGGCTTGTGAGCACGACGAGCTGCTGGGTCGCCCGGGTCATCGCCACATAGCGGTCGACCGCTCCCTCGATCCCCTCGCCGAATGACTCCGGGTCGATGACGACGACCAGGTCGAACTCAAGACCCTTCGACAGCCCTGGGGTCAGCGAGCGGACGCGGGACGTCTCCCGGAACGTCTCCCGGAACGTGGGATCGCCGATGACGCAGGCGATGCCTTCGGCGTTCGCCGCGAGCCAGGTGTCGAGGGTCGAGTGCAGCTCCGTGACGGATCCGTGGGTGACCGGGATTCCGCTGCTGCGGATGGACGTCGGCACATTGGCGTCCGGGAGCGCGGCCCGGATGGCCGGCTCGGCCTCCTTCATGACTTCTTCCGGCGTCCGGTAGTTGATGCTCAGGGAGGCCACGTCGATCCGGTCGAGGCCGATCCGCTCAAGGCGTTCCTGCCACGACTCTGTGAACCCCTGCCTGGCCTGGGCGCGGTCGCCGACAATGGTGAAGCTCCGGGACGGGCAGCGCAGCAGCAGCATCTGCCACTCCGCGTCGGTCAGCTCCTGGGCCTCGTCCACGACGATGTGCGCGAACGGTCCCGCCAGCAAGTCCGGGTCGGCAGGGGGCAGTTCGGACTCGTCGACCAGGCTCACCTGTGCGTCCTTGCCGCGCAACATGGTCACCAGGCCTTCGCCGTCGTCACCGTCCGCGCCGGAGTCGGCCGCGGCCACGATCAGGTTGTCCACGACCTGCGCCATGCTCTCGCGCTGGGCGGCGAGGATGGCCTCCTGCCGACGCCGCCGCCGTGCCGCCTCCGGGTCGCCGAGCCGCTGCCGTGCCGCGTCCAGGAGCGGCAGGTCGGCCACCGTCCAGGCCTCGCCCTCCGGGCGCCGCAGCTTCTTGACGTCGTCGGGGCCGAGGTGGGGAGCGCACATCCGCAGATAGGCGGGCACCGACCACAGGTCCGATACGAGATCGGTCGCCTCGATCAGCGGCCACGCACGGTTGAGGGCTGTGACCAGCTCTTCGTCGTGCCGCAGCGACCTTCGGAACAGGTCGATCGGCACATCGCCGTCGGCCTTGTCCAGCAAGATCGCGACCAGCTCCTCCCAGATCTCCTCGCGCGCTTCGTTGTGCGGAGTACCAGGCCCCGGTGTTGCGAACGCCTCGGCCCAGTCGTCGGCGCTCAGCCAGATGTCGGCCCAGTCGGTCGAGACCGTCATCCCCTTGGTGGGCGGCTCCTCGTAGAACCTGACGGCCTTCTCTATCGCCTTCACCATGGCGGCGGACGACTTCAGAAGCGCCACGTCAGGATCGCTTTCCTGCACGGCTCCCGCCCCCTCGGTCACGAGATCCCGCACGGTGCAGGTCTGCACGCCCTCCTCTCCGAGACTGGGGAGGACGTCTTCGACGTACCTCAGATAGGGCTGGTGCGGTCCGACGAACAGCACGCCGCCCCGACGGTGACCGAGACGGGGGTCGGAGTAGAGGAGGTGGGCGGTGCGGTGCAGTGCCACGACGGTCTTGCCCGTGCCAGGACCGCCGTCGACGACGAGGGCGCCGCGGGACCCGGCCCGGATGATGGCGTCCTGATCGGCCTGGATGGTGGAGAGCACGTCCCGCATCCGGTCCGAGCGGTTGCTGCCGAGGCTCGCGATGAAGGCGGACTGGTCGTCGAGCGCGGCGTGCCCGTCGAGCCCGTCGGCGGTGAACACCTCGTCCCAGTAGTCGCTGATCCGGCCGCGGGTCCAGCGGTAGCGGCGGCGGCTCGCCAGGCCCATCGGGTTGGCGTGGGTCGCCGCGAAGAACGGCTCGGCCGCGGGGGAGCGCCAGTCGAGCAGCAGTCGGCGACCCTCGCTGTCGGTGAGGCCGAGCCGTCCTATGTACACGGGCTCGGGGCTGTCCTCGCTGACGACGCGTCCGAGGCACAGGTCAAGACCGAAGCGGCGCAGGGCGCGCAGCCGGCCGGTCAGCCGGTGGATCTCCAGGTCCCGGTCCATGGCCTCACGGCCGATGCCGCCGGGTGCCCTGCGCTCGGCGTCGAGGCGGTCGGACACCTCGGCGATCGCCTGCTCGAGGCTCTCCGCGATGGCCGCGAAGCGCCGCTCGTCACCGTCGATCAGTGTCGGGTCGGCCTTGGGGGAGAGGGTGTCGGGAAGGTCGAACGCGCTGTCCCCGCATGACCCGTTGACCGACAACAATGCACGCACTTCGTGAATCACCTATTTCCTCAGGTCCTGGCTTAGGCGAGTGATTGTGCGGCACCACCGGGGCCTTGCCGCAAGCCCCCCAGTGCGCTATAAATTAAGAGTGGCAAGGAGCGAGTTCTCTCCTTGCCTTTTTTCGTTTCGTGCGGACCGACCCTCTGCGGCCCCCTGTCGACACCCTCCGCGGCCCCCTGCGGACGCTGAAACCATAGTGAAACCGCGCTGAATGCGCCCTGCCGCACGCTCTGCGGCATGACGACCACGACATCGCCCCCACTCGCCATCGCGGCCACGGGGCTGCGCAAGAGCTACGGGGACAAGACGGTCCTCGACGGCATCGACCTGGCAGTGCCGCAGGGCACGATCTTCTCCCTCCTCGGCCCCAATGGCGCGGGCAAGACCACCGCCGTGAAGATCCTCTCCACCCTCATCACCGCCGACGCCGGTGACTTGCACGTAGGCGGCCACGACCTGGCCACCGACCCGCAGGCCGTGCGGGCCGCGATCGGTGTCACCGGGCAGTTCTCCGCCGTCGACGGGCTGATCACCGGCGAGGAGAACATGCTCCTCATGGCGGATCTGCACCACCTGTCCAAGCGCGAGGG
>NZ_JBHYIG010000173.1:0-21381 GCF_042740015.1 Streptomyces sp. NPDC059037 | reverse complement strand
CCGGGGTGTCTGGCGCCCTCCGCTGTGGGGTTGCTGGTAGAGCGGGTCTTCCTGGGCGGCAATCCGCTAGGCCCGGCGGGGGCCGCACCGCTCGCCGGGCTGATTGCCGGGGGCGGGGTGCGTGAACTGTACGTATCGGCGGCGCAGTTGGGCGACGCGGGAGCGCTGCGGATCGCGGAAGGTCTTGAGCGTGCGCCATGGGGCGGGCTCGACCGCCTCGCCGTCGCCAGCAACGGCATCGGGTCACGCGCCGCCGCCCGCCTGGTCGCGGCCGCCGTGGCCGCCGGGGTGGAGCTGCTCGACCTCGGCCGGGTGCGCGCCGCGGGGGCGCTCGGCGCGGCGGACAACCGTGTCGACGAAGCGGCCGCCACCGCCATCGCCGGGCGTCTCGCCGCGGGCGAGCACCGCCTGGCCCACCTGGTGCTCAGCCACACCGGGCTGCGCAGCAGGGAGGCGCATCGGCTCCTGGATACCGCCGGGTCGGCGCTGACGCCTACGCGTTTCGTCCTCGGTCAGGGCGTCGCGGCCAGCGTCAAGCGGCGGTTGGCGGCGTTCGCCGCGGATATCGCCGTGCCGAGTGTCCCGGCGGACGTTGCCGCCGTACGCAGCGTGCATCGGTGAAGGCTTTGCTGGGCATGCGGTGATTCATCTGCGGGCCGGTGGGGGCTGGTCGCGCAGTTCCCCGCGCCCCTTACGGGGCCCCGGAGCCCGGGGGATACGATCCCCCCAAGGGCGGGGTCGTAGCGCAGAGGCAGTCGCGGCGGTCTCCAAAACCGGAACACGCTGGTTCGAATCCAGCCGCCCCGCCCCCTCTCACCCTTCTCACCTCCCTCACCTCCGCAATTCGCTGTCCCCGGGCCGGTCCCGCCAGGCAGAATCCGCGCATGGCCCCGCCCGAGAAGACCGCCGCCCGTTATCTGCTCTCCGACCTCGACCCGCTGCCCTATCCGCGCCGTATGCGCGAGATCGCCGAGAGCGCCCGGGACTTCGCGGCGCGTGGCGCACTGCGGTCGGTCCTGGAGGAGCTGGAGTGCGGCGGGGCGTACGAGCGCGGCGTGGCCATCGTGCTCGCCTGTGCCGGTGGGGACACCGAGTGGACCGGGGCGCGGATCGCCGACCCCGACCCCTTCGTGCGCGGTCACGCGCTGCGGATCGCGGAGAGCCATCGGGTGCCGGACGCCGCCTTCGAGGCCGCGCTCGACGATGCCCCCGAAGCGGTGCGGCGGCAGTTGCTGCACGCGATCGTCGCCGGGCGCCGCACCGCGCTCGCCGATCGCCTCATCGGTCCGCTGCGGCGCGCGTGGGGTGACACGGAAGCGGCCAGGCTGCTGCCCGGCTGTTCGGTCCCCGTGGTGGAGCGGCTGCTGCCGGAGCTCTTCCACACCGTACGCGGATGGCGGCCGCTGGCGAAGCGGCACGCGGGTGTGCTCATCGATGTGGCGGCACGCGGACTCGGCGCGCTGCCCGAGGCGCTGCGGGACGCCTGGTGGCAGCGGTACGCGGCAGGGATCGCGGCGGCCACGGACGCCGAGCCGGTCCGCGTGCTCGACCTGCTCGACCGGTTCGCCCCCAGTGACTTTCCCGCTCAACTCCGGTCGTACATCGGTGTGTTCGCGGGTGTGGCGCCGGGGCGCGTGCTGGAGATGCTTGCCGGGACCTGGGGGTGGTCGCTGCGGCGCAGTGGTGAGCTCACGATGCCCGTGCTGCGCAAGCTCGCCCGTTCCGGCGCGCCCGAACTCCTCGCGTACGCCCGTTCCGTCGCCGACGACTCCGCCGACCTCTCCCGGCTGATCCTCGCCCACCCGCCGGGGGAGCGGGCCGCCGTGTACGCGCGGGCCGTCGAGGGGCGCGGCGCGGGGTTCGCCGCCGTCGACGGTGTCCTCCTCGGCGCGCTGCCCCGCAGTGCGGTCGCCGACGTGGCCCGGCGGATGGCCGAGCGGGCCAAGGAGCGTGGCGGGCAAGGGAGTTCCGTCCTGCTCGCCGAGTCCTTCCTGCCCTGCGCCGAGGTGCGCGAGCGGCTCGTGGCGGCGACCCGGCGGTCGGCCGCGGAGGAGCGCGCCGAGGCCTGGCCGCTGCTCGTCCGCAATGCCGCGCGCTCCGGGGAACGCGCCCAAGTCGCCGCCGTACTCGAAGAGATGACGCGCCTCGCCAACGAGCAGGACCCGGTGCGCTCCGCCGCCCTGTCCGCGCTCGCCGAGACCCGCCCCGCCCTCTTCGGCGCCGACGCCGAACCGTTTCTCGACCGGATCTGTGCCGACGCCGTCGCCGCCCGCGACTCCTCGTACGGCACCCGCGGCGCACTCAGCCGCCTCGCCGTCGCCGTGCTGCGCGAGCACGCGGCGGGCGGGGAGCGGGAGTTGGTGAACTGGGCGCTGCGCACCCTCGTCCGGATCTCCGGCAGTACCGGCGGCGCCGACCTCGGCCGCCTCGACCGCACACTGCGCCGCGGCCAGGAACACCAGGTCTTCGAAGCGCTGCGCCCCTGGATCGAGGCGGGCGCCGAGAAGGCGGACTACAGCCTGGCCTTCGCGCTCGCCCGAGCCGTCGGCAAGCGCGCCGCGGGCCTGCCCGAACTCCAGGAACTCCTCTGGCAGGCCATCCGCTTTGGCGACAACGCGACCGTCTCGAAGGCGATCGCCCTGTGGCTGGAACCGGCCGCGACGCGCGACGAGCGCGTGGCGCGGGTGCTCGCGCAGGAGCCGTCGACGGCCGTGCTGACCCCGGTGTACTCGCTGCTGTGCGCCCGCCGCACGGACCTGCTCGACCAACTCCTGTCCGGCACACCGCCGTACGGACGGTTCCTGACCAAGGGCGCGGCGTGGACCGTACCGGCCTACGCCTGGCAGATACGCCGCTGGCTGCCGCGCCAACAGGACGCGCTGGTACGGCAGTTGGCCCACGCGGCGAGTGACGCCGGGCTGCCGAAGCGGACCCGCGCGGCGGCGGTCGCGCGCGGCGCGTGCATGCCAGGCGCCGGGGAGGATCTCGTACGCCGCTGGACCGGATCGCCCGACACGGTGCTCGCCGAGGCGGCCCTCGGCGCGCTCGCCCACACCCAGCGGCCGGGGGACTCCCTGCCCGAGCTGCTCGCGCACGCAGGGGGCGAGCGGGCGCGCGTCGCGGTGTACGCGGCCACGCAGGCGTCACGCCACCTCGCACCGTCCCGCCTCGCGCCGCCGCTGCGGGAGGTCCTGTGCGGCGATGGCAAGAAGGTGACGAGCCGCAAGGAGGCCGCGAGGCTCGCCGCCGTAAGGCTGCCCGCACCCGAGGCGGCGGCGCTGCTCGGCGATGCCTATGAGGCGCCGGGCGCCCACCGTGACGTACGGTCGGCGTGTGTCGCCTTCGCGGGCGGGCTCCTTGCCGAGGAGCGGGTCTGGGCGCTGCTGCGGGACGCGGCGGGAGGAGAGGCGGTGCTGCGGACGGCCGTGCTGCGGGTGCGGCCGTTCGATCTGGCGGAGGGGCATCGGGAGCGGTACGCGCGTCTCGTACGTGAGGCGGTGGGCGCCGATGACGACGACGCGGCAGCCCTGGCGCTCTCGGCGCTCGCGCGGTGGGCCCCGTGGTCGCCGGACGCGGCCGCGGTCCTCGCGGAGGCGGTCGCCGATCTGTCCCGGCGGGCCACGTGGCGCGCGGCGGCGCGGGGCCTCGTGACGGCGGCGGCGATCGCGCCGCGCGGGCAAGAGGCGCTGTGCGGGGCGCTTGCGGCGCTGGCGGGCTCCGACGCGATCACGGGGCCGGACCGGGATCTGCCCGCCCGGCGGCGGATCGAGTATCTGGCGCAGACGCTGGCCGAGGAAGGCGAGGCGTATCGGATTCCCGCCCTGGCCGCGGGTGACGTGCTCGCCAGGTACGCGGACCACGTGCCACAGGCCGCGGAGATCCTCGTGGCCGCGCTGGACGTCGATGCGGAGCCCGCTGCGGCGCTGCTGCGGCTTGCCCGGTTGCACGAGGGGCGACCGGCGCTCGCCCTGCGGACCGCGACGGCCCTCAGTGCCCGCTTCGCGGACAGGGAGCACACGAAGGAAGCCCTGCTGCTGCCCGCGGCGCACCGCCTCGCGGAGGAGGGCGGCCATGCGGAGGGGTTGTTCGCCCTGGCGATCACGGATGCGCTCGGCGAGCGGACGAACTGGCCCGAGCCTTGGCGGGACCTGCTCGTGTCCCTGCGACGCCATCCGGTCCCGGACGTCCGGGACGCGGCTCTGACGGTGTGCACGGCGGACGAGTGACCCGCCACGCACACCGGCCCAGCGTGCCTACTTCCCCCGCGCAGCCATCCGCGCCTTGCGCGCAGCCAGCTTCTCGTCGAACTTGGCGGCCTCGGTGTCGAGCCCGTTCATGTACAGACCGAGCTCTTCCTGCGCCTTGAGACCCTCGGGGCCGAGCCCGTCGATGTCCAAGACCTTCAGGTAGCGAAGGACGGGCTGGATCACGTCGTCGTGGTGGATGCGCATGTTGTAGATCTCGCCGATCGCCATCTGCGCGGCGGCCCGCTCGAAGCCGGGCATGCCGTGTCCGGGCATCCGGAAGTTGACCACGACGTCGCGCACGGACTGCATGGTGAGGTCGGGGGCGATCTCGAAGGCCGCGCCCAGGAGGTTGCGGTAGAAGACCATGTGCAGGTTCTCGTCGGTGGCGATGCGCGCCAGCATCCGGTCGCAGACCGGGTCGCCCGACTGGTGGCCGGTGTTGCGGTGCGAGACGCGGGTCGCGAGCTCCTGGAAGGCGACGTACGCGACCGAGTGCAGCATCGAGTGGCGGTTGTCGGACTCGAAGCCCTCGGCCATGTGCGCCATGCGGAACTGCTCGAGCTTGTCCGGGTCCACGGCGCGCGAGGCAAGCAGGTAGTCGCGCATCACGATGCCGTGCCGGCCCTCCTCGGCGGTCCAGCGGTGCACCCAGGTGCCCCAGGCGCCGTCGCGGCCGAAGAGGGTGGCGATCTCGTGGTGATAGCTGGGGAGGTTGTCCTCGGTCAGGAGGTTGACGACCAGGGCGACCTTGCCGATGTCGGTGACCTTGGACTGCTCGGGCTCCCAGGCCTCGCCGTCCTCGAAGTAGCCGGGGAAGTTCCGGGCGTCCGAGAACGGGACGTACTCGTGCGGCATCCAGTCCTTGGCCACCTTCAGGTGGCGGTTGAGCTCCTTCTCGACCACTTCTTCCAGGGCGAACAGCAACCGGGCGTCGGTCCAGTCGTCCGTGCTGCCGAGGTGGGGAGAGGTGATCGTCACGGGGGCTCCAGGGGGGACGGGAGATTTTTCGGATAACGGGCTACAGGGGGTTACCAGGTCGCACGAGCGGGTGCTACCTACCTACGGTGTCGTAGGTTACGTTGCCGTAGGTTAAACCCTCCGTAAAGTGCCCGAGGAAGCGGGGCCCATCGGCCCCGATCGCCACATCCGCCCCAGTACTGGTCAGGCGTACAGCTCGCGGAGTCGCACTGAGAGGCATGTCACACAGCCTTCGAGCTTCTCGAACTCACTGATGTCCACCACGACGGGTTCGAACCCGAGATCCGTGAACAGCTCCGCGGTCTTCGGCGCGCTCGCCGCCATCAGCAGCTTCGAACCGCCGAGCAGCACCACGTGCGCCCCCGACTCCTCCGGCACGGGCAGGAAGCGCGGGAAGAGCGAGGGGGTGTCCACCAGCGGCGGGTGGCCGACGACCGTGCCGTCGGGCAGCGCCGTCACGGCGGACTTCAGGTGCAGGACCTTGCTGACGGGTACGGCGACGACGCGCGCGCCGAGCGGCTCGAAGGCCGCCCGCAGCTGCCGTACCCCCGCCGCGTTCGTGCGCCCGCCCCGTCCGACGTAGATCGTGTCGCCGATCTTGAGGATGTCGCCGCCGTCGAGCGTCCCGGGCTCCCACACCCAGTTCACCGAGGCGCCGAGCCGGGCCACCGCCTCCTCGACCCCGGCCGTCTCGCCGCGCCGCGACTCGGCGCCCGGCCTGGCGATCAGCGCCACATTGCGGAAGACCACGGCCGCGTCCTCGACGAAGACCGCGTCCGGGCAGTCGTCGGCGGGCTCCACTTCGAGCGTCTCCCAGCCGTGCGCCCGCAGCGCTTCGGCGTACGCCTCCCACTGGGCGAGGGCGAGGTCCGCGTCGACCGGGGTCCGTTCGATGTGCGTGACCAGGCCTTCGGCGAGGCGCGGGCTGGGGCGGCGGATCAGCGCTTTCTTGCTGGGCACGGGGCGTTCTCCGTAGTGCGGCGGCGGGGGCGCCCGGCCCGGCGGGGTGCCGGGCCGGGGTGTTGCCGCACATCATGCAGCGCGCGAGGGCTCCAGGCCCAGGTCTCGCCGCAGATGGGCGGCGGTGAACGACCCTTCCGCGCCGATCAGCTGCCGCGGTGTCCCCTCGAAGACGACACGGCCGCCGTGCTTGCCGCCGTCAGGGCCCAGGTCGATCACCCAGTCCGCGTGCTTGACGACCTCCAGGTTGTGCTCGACGACGAGCACCGTGTTCCCCGCGTCGACAAGCCGGTCGAGGAGGGCGAGCAGCCCGCCCACGTCCGCCATGTGAAGGCCGGTCGTCGGCTCGTCGAGGACGTACGTCGTGCCGGTGCGGTGCAGCTGTGTCGCCAGCTTGATGCGCTGCCGCTCGCCGCCCGAGAGCGTGCTCAGGGGCTGCCCGAGCGTCAGGTAGGTGAGCCCCACGTCCCGCAGGGCGCGCAGCCGGCGGCGTACCGCCTTGTCGTCGACGGCGGCGAGGAAGTCGAGCGCGCGCTCGGCCGTCATCTCCAGGACGTCGACGATGGAGCAGCCGTCCACGGTGAGCCTCAGCACTTCTTCCTTGAAGCGCCGCCCCTCGCACGCCTCACAGGTCGTGGTCACCGGATCCATGAACGCCAGATCGCTGTAGATGATCCCCCGCCCCTGGCAACTCTCGCACGCTCCCGCGGAGTTGAAGCTGAAGAGCCCCGCCTCCTGGCCGGTCTTGCGGGCGAACAGCTTGCGCAGCGAGTCCATGATCCCGAGATACGTCGCCGGGGTCGACCGGCCCGAGATGCCGATGCCCGACTGGTCGACGACCACGGCGTCCGGATGCTCGTCGACGAACGCCCGCGAGACGAGCGTGCTCTTGCCGGAGCCCGCGACACCCGTCACCGCGGTGAGCACCCCGGTCGGCACGCGCACGCTGACGTCCTTGAGGTTGTGCAGGTCGGCGCCCTTGACCCAGCGTCCGCCGACCGCCTCGCGCGGGCTCTCCTTGACGCCCGTGGAGCGCCGCAGGAACCGGCCGGTGAGCGTGTCCGCGTGCCGCAGCTCGTCCGGTGTCCCCTCGAAGACGACCAGGCCGCCCCCGGCGCCCGCGTCAGGACCCATGTCGACGACGTGGTCGGCGACGGCGATCACGTCGGGGTCGTGCTCGACGACCAGGACGGTGTTCCCCTTGTCGCGAAGCCGCAGCAGCAGATCGTTGAGGCGGCCCACGTCGCGCGGGTGCAGGCCGACACTGGGTTCGTCGAAGATGTACGTCATGCCGGTGAGGCTGGAGCCGAGGTGCCGCACCATCTTCAGGCGCTGCCCTTCGCCGCCGGAGAGCGTGGACGTCTCGCGCCCGAGGCTGAGATAGCCGAGGCCGATCGCCTCGATCCGCTCGAGCGCCGCCACCGCTGCTCCTGCGATGGGGCCCGCCACCGGGTCGTCGATGCGCTCCAGGGCGGCGATGAGGTCGGTGACCTCCATGCGCGAGCAGTCGGCGATGTTCCTGCCGTCGATCCGCGTCGCGAGCGCCGCCGCGTTGAGCCGCGCCCCGTGGCAGGCGGCGCACTCGCCCTCGACTAGGAAGCGCTGTACCAGGTCACGGGTCTTCTGGGAGAGCGCGGAGAGGTCGCGGTTGAGATAGAGCCGCTCGAAGCGGTCGGCGAGACCTTCGTAGTCGATGTCCCGTGCGCCGCCGGTGTTGTTGACGTTGACCTTGCCGCCGTTCCCGTCGCCGCGCATCAGGAACTGCCGCTCGGCGGCGGTGAATTGACCCACCGGCTTGTGCGTGTCCAGGTCGGGGGTGTTGGTGTACGTCTGGCCCTGCCAGGTCCCCACGGCGAACGGCGGGAAGAGGATCGCGCCGTCCGCGATGGACTTGGCGGGGTCCAGGATGCGGTCGTAGTCGGGCCGCACGGTCCTGCCGAGGCCGTGGCACTCGGGGCACATGCCCGAGGGGTCGTTGAACGAGTACGCCGTGGCAGGACCGGCGCTCGGTGTGCCGTGCCGCGAGAACAGCACGCGCATCACCGAGTAGATGTCCGTCATGGTGCCCACCGTCGAGCGGGAGTGGCCGCCGATGGGCTTCTGGTCGACGACGATCGCGGGCGAGAGATCCTCGATGGTCTCCGCGTGCGGCCGCTCGTACTTCGGCAGCCGGTTGCGGATGAACCACGTGAAGGTCTCGTTCAGCTGGCGCTGCGACTCGACCGCGATCGTGTCGAACACGACCGACGACTTTCCCGACCCCGAGACTCCGGTGAAGACCGTGAGCCGGCCCTTCGGGATGCGCAGACTCACCTCCTTGAGGTTGTTCTCACGGGCTCCCCTGATGGTGATGTATTGGTGCATACACGCGAAGCTAGCCGGGATACCCGACAGCTTCTGTCGTGATTTCTTTCATTTCGCCGTCGAGCAGCAGCCAGCGCGTGATGCCGATCGACTCCAGGAACGGCACGTCGTGACTGGCCACGATCAGCGCTCCCTCGTACGACTCCAGGGCCGTGGCCAGCTGCTTCACGCTCGCCATGTCGAGGTTGTTCGTCGGCTCGTCGAGCATCAGGAGCTGCGGCGCCGGCTCCGCGAGCAGCAGCGCCGCGAGCGCCGCCCGGAACCGCTCGCCGCCCGACAGGGTCGCCGCCGGCTGGTCGGCCCGCGCCCCCTTGAACAGGAAGCGGGCGAGGCGTGCCCGGATCCGGTTGTTGGTGGCGTCGGGCGCGAACCGTGCCACGTTCTCGGCGACGGTCAGCTCCTCGTCGAGCACATCGAGCCGCTGCGGCAGGAAACGCATCGGCACGTGCGCCAGTGCCTCCCCTTCCTCGGCGGCCAGTTCCCCTGCGATCGTGCGCAGCAGGGTCGTCTTGCCCGCGCCGTTGCGGCCGACCAGCGCCACCCGCTCGGGCCCGCGCAGCTCGAACTCGCCCGCCACGCGCGCCCCGTAACGCAGTGTCAGATTGCTGAGCCTGAGTACGGTGCGGCCCGGCGGGACCGCGGTGTGCGGCAGGTCGACACGGATCTCGTCGTCGTCACGCACCGCCTCCACGGCATCGTCAAGACGCTCCTTGGCCTCGGAGAGTTTCTCCTCGTGCATGATGCGGTGCTTGCCCGCGGCCACCTGGGCCGCGCGCTTGCGCTCGCCCATGACGATCTTCGGCTCGCGCTTCTGGTCCCACATCTTCTGGCCGTACCGCTTGCGCCGGGCCAACTTGACCTGGGCGTCGGCCAGTTCACGCTTCTGCTTCTTCAGGTCCGACTCGGCGACGCGCACCATGCGCTCCGCCGCTTCCTGTTCGGTGGCAAGGGCCTCCTCGTAGACGGTGAAATTGCCGCCGTACCACTTCACTTCGCCGTCCCTGAGGTCGGCGATCTGGTCGACCAGGTCGAGGAGTTCACGGTCGTGGCTGACCACGACGAGCACTCCGGACCAGGCCTCGACGGCCTCGTAAAGGCGCCGACGGGCGTACAGATCAAGGTTGTTGGTGGGTTCGTCCAGAAGCAGCACGTCGGGGCGGCGCAGCAGCAGCGCGGCAAGACGCAGCAGCACCGACTCGCCGCCCGACACCTCACCGGTGGTGCGGTCAAGGCCGATGTGGCCAAGGCCCAGCTGGTCGAGGGTCGCGATCGCGCGCTCCTCGACGTCCCAGTCGTCACCGACCGCGGTGAAGTGCTCATCGGCGACGTCGCCCGCCTCGATGGCGTGCAGCGCCGCACGCGTTCCGGCGATGCCGAGTACGTCGTCGACGCGCAGTCCGGTGTCGAGGGTGACGTTCTGCGGCAGATAGCCGATGTCGCCCGCGACCCGGATGACGCCGTCGCCCGGCGTCAGCTCACCGGCGATCAGCTTCAACAGGGTTGATTTTCCTGACCCGTTGACGCCGATGAGGCCGGTCCTGCCGGGGCCGAAGGCCACCTGGAGCCCGTCGAAGACGGAGGTGCCGTCCGGCCAGGTGAAGTCGAGCGACGTGCAGGTGATGGAGGTGGGGTGAGTAGACATACAGGCCTCGCGGTTGTGTGAGATGAAGCGCGGTCAAGGGGCAACGCGTTTCGGGACACCGCGGGGTGCGACAGACAGAGGCGGAGACGGAGGCGTCGGCGCGGGGGCATGAAAAAAGGCCCTGCGCCGGGGACGGCTCGTACGCCGAGGTCGCACGCTACGCACACAGCCGAGCTGTGTGACGCGGTGACTCCAGACCTCAGACGAGCAACGTCCTACTCCTATCGGCGACAACAGAACCGCTATACAACGTAGGAGGAGATCGGTTCGCTGTCAACGAATTAACTACGGCCCGCTCTCGGACTCGCGACGTACATGTCGGATTCTCGCCAGCCCCGGTCCACGGAACGCTGGTTGAGTGGTCCGCATGACGACGACGAACCTCCGTGACCGCGCTCTGAAGTTCCGCTCCCTGCACACCGCCGGACGGCCGCTCGTGCTGCCGAACGCGTGGGACCCGGCGAGTGCCCGCATCGTCGAGGCCGCGGGCGCCACGGCCGTCGCCACGACCAGTGCCGGGGTCGCCTGGGACCTCGGCGCCGCGGACGGCGACCACCTCGGCAGGGACCGCGCGCTCGGCGCGGTCGCCCGGATCGCGGCGGCGGTCGCGGTGCCGGTCACCGCGGACATCGAGAGCGGCTACGCGCAGGACCTGGCGGGCGTCGCCGACACCGTGCGCGCGGTGCTCGCGGCGGGCGCCGTGGGCGTGAACATCGAGGACGCCCTGTACGACGGTGACGCACCGCTGCGTCCGGTCGCGGAGCAGGCGGAGCGCATCGCCGCGGCCCGTGCGGCGGCCGACTCCGCGGGTGTGCCGCTCTTCGTGAACGCGCGCATCGACACGTATCTGCGCGGCGTGGGGGCGCGTGTCGACCGCGTCGGCCTGACCCTGGAGCGGGCGGCGGCCTTCCTCGCCGCGGGAGCGGACGGGATCTTCGTGCCCGGGGCGGTCGATCCGGCGACGGTCAAGGTGCTCGTCGAGGGTGTGGTGGGGCCGCTCAATGTGATGGCGGGGCCGGGTGCGCCGTCGGTCGCGGAATTCGCCGGGCTCGGGGTCGCGCGGATCAGCGTGGGCGCCGGCATCGCGCAGGCCGCGCACGCCGTCGTGCGCAGGGCCGCGCGGGAGCTGCTCGCCGAGGGTACGTACGAGTCGCTCGCGGGCGGGCTCGACTACGGGGAGCTGAACGGGCTGCTCGGCTCCTGAGGGCGGGGCGGCCGGGGCGGTGGCGTCAGCAGGCGTCCCGCATCAGTTCGGCGAGGTCCTGGTCCAGGTCGACGTGCAGATGCTCGTCGCCCGCGGGGACCAGGGCCATGGTGCGGTGCAGGAAGCGGCGCAGATCGCCGGAGCGGATGTGGACGATCGCGGTGCCCTCGGGGGCGTGGAACTCCAGGACGGTGCGGTCGAATCCGTAGGGGCGCACCCGGACGTCGCCGTCCCCCACCGCGTTCTCCGTGCCCTGGGCGAGCAGTTCACGGGCGAACGTCCAGTAGACCTCGACGCCCTCGAGGGTCGCCGGGGCGGGGAAGCTCATGTGGACGGCGAACGGGTCGCGCGGGTCGTAGTGGAGCTTCGCGGGGATGGTCGGCATCCGCGGTGCGGCGGCTACCAGGCGGGCCTCTACGGCTTGCTCGATGCGGTTGGACAACGCCTGCTCCCTCACTCACAGCTGGACGACTGGGGTCGGCACTGAGATAGACGTCGGAATGAAGGAATCCGTGCACGCGAACACCGAGTGACCTCGGTCACCGCCCTCTATTCACTCTTTTCACGGGATTCCCGGAAGGATCCGGGTGTTCCGGGGGCCCCGGCGGGACAGGGAGGCCATCTGGACGGGGCCGGGGGAGTGGGCTAGCTTCGCGCGCCATGAGGGGTATGGGGAATTCGAGGCGGACGGTGCGGGCGGGGCGGGCACGGTCATGGGGCCGCGTGATGTCGGTGGGACTGTGCGGGGCGGCGTTCGCGGCGACGCTACTCGCGGCGCCCGGGTTCGCGCAGGCGGCTTCGACGGCTGACGTGCCGATGCCGGCCCACGCACAGACGCCGACCGGGCAGCGCGGCGGCTGGGACGTCAAGGACAGCGGAACCGATGCCCGCTTCCGTGGCCTCGCCGCCGTCAGCCGCGACACGGCCTGGGCGGCCGGCTCCAAGGGCACGGTCCTGCGCACCACGGACGGCGGCGCGAGCTGGCGCGACGTCTCCCCGCCCGGCGCCGCCGAGCTGGAGTTCCGCGACATCGAGGCGTTCGACCGCCGCCGCGCGGTCGTCCTCGCCATCGGCGAGGGCGAGGCGTCGCGGGTCTTCCGCACCGCGGACGGCGGCGCGACCTGGACCGAGTCGTTCCGCAACACCGACCCCAAGGCCTTCTACGACTGCATGACCTTCTTCGACCGGCGCCACGGCCTCGCGATGAGCGATCCGGTCGACGGCAAGTACCGCATCCTGTCCACCGGCGACGGCGGCCGCTCCTGGAAGGTGCTGCCCAGTGACGGGATGCCCGCGGCCCAGGAGGGCGAGGCGGGCTTCGCGGCGAGCGGCCAGTGCCTGGTGAGTTCGGGCCCCCGCGATGTGTGGCTGGCCACCGGCGGTGCGGCACGCGCGCGTGTCCTGCACTCCGCCGACCGCGGCCGCACCTGGCAGGCCACCGACGCGCCGATCCCCGCGGGCGACCCGGCCCGCGGCGTCTTCGGCCTCGCCTTCCGCGACCGTACGCACGGCATCGCGGTCGGCGGTGACTACCGCGCCGACCAGCCCTCTCCGAAGGCGGCGGCCACGACGGGCGACGGCGGCCGCACCTGGACCCCGTCCGCGCAGCCCCCGCCCGCCTACCGCTCGGGCGTCATCTGGCTGCCGGGGAGCCGCACCACGGCCCTGGCCGTCGGCCCGACCGGCACCGACGTCTCCGCGGACGGCGGGCGCAGCTGGCGTACCGTCGACACGGGGTCGTACGACACGGTGGACTGCGCCCGGGACCGGTCCTGTTGGGCGTCCGGCGAGAAGGGTCGGATCGCCCGCTGGGAGCGGGGCAGGCAGCCCGACGCGGGGCGGAACTAGGGCAACTCCTGTCGGTACGGGGCGAGTTCCGGGGCGGTCTTCGTCGCGATGAACTCCGTGATCCGGTACTCGCAGACCTCCGCGACGACGAAGGGGTCGCTCGCCGCGATCTTCTCGATCGTCGCGCGGTCGTCGGCGACGGCGAGGATCACGCCGCCGTCGCGCGGGTTCTTGCGCCCGGAGGCGATGAAGACGCCCTGGGCGTACAGCTGGTCGAGCCAGGTGACATGGGCCTCCATCTCCTTGTCGACGGCGGATACGGGCGCGGTGTAGGTCAACTCGAGAACGAACATGATCGCGAGGCTACCGTCGTGAGCGGCACTACGTAGTGGCCGTCCAGCCACCGGAAACTACGCTGGCCGCACCATGACTACCTACGCCGCGCCCCCGCCCATCCCCGCCGACTGGCCCACCGACGAGGCAGCCGCCCGCGCCGTCCAGGACGGACTGCGCCCCCGGGTCGTCCTCGACGAAGCGGGCCCGCCGCCCGGCGCCGGGCACATCACAGGAGTCGATGTCGCCTACGACGACGAGCGGGACGTCGTGGCCGCCGCGCTCGTCGTCCTGGACGGGGATTCGCTCGACGTGGTCGAGGAGGCGACCGCGGTGGGCCGCGTGGCCTTCCCCTACGTGCCGGGACTCCTCGCCTTCCGTGAGATCCCCACCGTCCTCGCGGCCCTCGCCGACCTCAAGACCGCTCCCGGCCTGCTCGTCTGCGACGGCTACGGCATCGCGCACCCCCGCCGCTTCGGCCTCGCGAGCCACCTCGGTGTGCTCACCGGCCTGCCCACGATCGGCGTCGCCAAGAACCCCTTCACGTTCTCGTACGACGCTCCGGACGAGCCCCGGGGCAGCGCGGCGCCGCTGCTCGACGGCACGGACGAGATCGGCCGCGCCCTGCGCACCCGCGAGGGCGTCAAGCCGGTCTTCGTCTCCGTCGGCCACCGGGTGAGCCTGGACAACGCCTGCGCGCACACCCTGCGCCTCACGCCGCGCTACCGGCTCCCGGAGTCGACCCGGCGGGCGGACGCGCTGTGCCGCAAGGCGCTGCGGGAGGCCACCGCCGGCTGAGCGGGCGGCGCGCTACAGGGCAGCGGCCACCCGGAACGTGAGGCCCGCCGCCGTCAGGCGCGACGTCAGCGCCTCACCCATGGCGACCGCGGTGGTCACCTGCCCGGCCACCGCGGGCAGGTCGTCGTCGAGCGCCAGGCACAGCGCCCCCTCGCCCAGGATCTTCGCCGTCTCGTCGTACCCCGGGTCGCCGCCGGAGACCTCGGTGAACACCCGCTTCCCGCCGCCCTCGCCGACGAACCGCACGGAGAACCAGCTCTTGGCCCGCCGCTCGGCGCTCGGCCCCTCACCCGGCTTGAGCCGGTCCGACAACCACCGCCGCGCGGGCGGCAGTTGCGCGACCGCCGCCAGAGCGCCGACGGCCGCCACGCCGCCCACCGCGAACGGCAGCGTCTTCACGGCCGCGTAGTGGCGGTAGCGGAAGTCGGGGCCGTAGCGCTCAAGTGCCCGCGCCGAGCGCTGCACCACCTGTGCGTCGATCGTCGGAAGCGGCAGCGCCCACGCGCCGACCTCGCCCGCGTACCGGGGAGCGCTCGCCGGGGCGTACGCCTTGCGGCCCACCAGGCGCGGCTCGTGACGCCGGCGGTCCCGCGCGGCGGCCATCATCTGCGGACCCCGCGCGAACTGGTTGAGCGCGGAGGCGAACGTGCCCCCGGAGAACGTGGCATGGGTGCGTACGAACCCGTCGACGCGCAGCGGCACCCCCTCGGGCAGCTGCCGCACCGTGAAGTAGGCGCCCAGGTCGTGCGGGACCGAGTCGAAGCCGCAGGCGTGCACGAGGCGGGCGCCGGTCTCCCGCGCGCGGGCGTCGTGGCGCACGTACATGAGGTCGACGAACTCCGGCTCCCCGGTGAGGTCCAGATAGTCCGTGCCCGCCTCCGCGCACGCGGCGACGAGTTCCTGGCCGTACGAGATGTACGGGCCGACGGTCGTGGCCACCACGCGCGCGTGGGCGGCGAGTTCCCGCAGGGACGCGGGGTCGGCCACGTCCGCGTGGAGGAGCGGGAGCTCGGCACAGGCCGGGTGCGTGCCGGTCAGGCGCTCCCGCAGCCGCTCCAGCTTCCCCTTGTCGCGCCCCGCGATCGCCCAGCGCAGTCCCTCGGGCGCATGCGCGGCGAGATACTCCGCGGTGAGCGCGCCCACGAAGCCGGTCGCTCCGAAGAGCACGATGTCGTACGTGCGGTCCTTCATGCGGTCCTTCGTACGTTCCTTGCCGTTCTGACTGCTCATGGCACCTCTCCGCCGTCACCCCGCGCCGTTGTCGGTGGCTGAGGCTAGCGTGAGTTCAGGGACGACGTACCAGGAGGTAACCATGGCCGTCGCGAAGAGCGGGCCTTCGAAGGGCGCCCTGACCAAGTGGACGCGCGTGCGGGACTTCGCCCTGGGCATGCCGGGCGCCACCGAGGACTTCCCGTGGGGCGAGACCGTCGCCAAGGTCAACAAGAAGGTGTTCGTCTTCCTCGGCATGGACGACGGCAGCTATCCCCTCGGCATCACCGTCAAGCTCAAGGAGGAGGAGCAGCACGCGCACGCCCTGACCGCACCGGGCGCCGAGCCCGCCGGGTACGGCCTGGGCAAGGCGGGCTGGGTGACCATCCCGCTGGAGGAGAAGGGCGCGCCATCGGCCGCGCTGCTCTGCGACTGGGTGGAGGAGAGCTACCGCGTGATCGCCACGAAGAAGCTGGTGGCGGAGCTGGACGGCCGCGCCCGGTGAGCACCGTCGCGCGTCACACCCCGGGAGCCGCCCGCACGGCGATCCCGTTCCGCTCGAACAGCGCGGCCGTCACCCCGTCGCCCGCCACCAGCTCCCCGCCGAACGACCCGTCGTGGACCAGGCCTCGCCCGCACGACGGGCTGCGCGGCATCAGCAGCGCCTCGGTGCAGCCGTGGGCGCGCGCCGCGGCGAGCGCGCGGTTCGCCCCCGCCACGAACTCCGCCGTCACATCACGTCCCGTGTCCTCGACGACCCGAGCCGTCCCGTCGAGCACGTCGTGACCGTCACCGCCGACGAGCTCGGCCGGGCGGCGCGGGGTCGGCAGACCGCCCGCCGCCTCCGGGCAGAAGGACACGACGTCGCGTCCCGCGACCGCCACGTCGATTTCCGGCGATGCCTTGTCGCGGCCGTCGAAACGGCACGGCACCCCGCGTAGACACGCGCTGACCAGTACGGAATCCATGGGCCCCAGGTTAGGCGCGGCACGGCCTGTCCGTGGGCCGGCCGTGGAATGGTCTAAGCGCTTGCTTGCTAGGGTCTTGTGCAGAGTGGAACACGTTCTTAGCATCACTGGTGTTACATCAGTTGTGTCACAGAGCTGGGGGCTCAATGGCAGTGCCGGACAAGGGCGTTCACGGTCCACTCGCCGGAGTGCGCGTGGTGGAGCTCGCGGGCATCGGGCCTGGCCCGTTCGCGGCCATGCTCCTGGCCGACCTCGGCGCCGATGTCGTACGCGTCGACCGGCCGGGCGGCGGCGCTCTCGCGATCAATCCCGAGTACGACATCACCAACCGCAACAAACGGTCCGTGATCGTCGACCTCAAGGCGGCTGACGGCGCGGACCGCGTCCTCGACCTGGTCGAGCGCGCCGACGTCCTCATCGAGGGCTACCGCCCCGGCGTCGCCGAGCGCCTGGGCGTCGGACCCGCCGACTGCCACGCCCGCAACCCGAGGCTCGTCTACGGACGGATGACCGGCTGGGGGCAGGAGGGCCCGCTCGCCCAGCGCGCCGGGCACGACATCGCGTACATCGCGATCACCGGCACCCTCGGCATGATCGGCGCCCCCGACGAGCCGCCCACCGTCCCGGCGAACCTCGTCGGCGACTACGCGGGCGGCTCGCTCTACCTGGTCGTCGGCATCCTCGCCGCGCTCAACCACGCGCGCGTGCACGGCACCGGGCAGGTCGTCGACGCCGCGATCGTCGACGGCACCGCGCACCTCACCTCGATGATCCACGGCATGCTCGCGGCCGGCGGCTGGCAGGACCGGCGGGGCGCCAACCTCCTGGACGGCGGCTGCCCGTTCTACGGCAACTACGAGACCGCGGACGGCGGATACATGGCCGTCGGCGCTCTGGAGCAGCAGTTCTACGACGAGTTCGTCGCGCTGCTCGGGCTGACGGACCAGGCGCCGCCGCGCAAGGACATCGCGCGCTGGGGCGATCTGCGGGAGGCCGTCGCGGCCCGCTTCAAGGAGCGTACGCGCGAGGAGTGGACGGCCGTCTTCGAGGGATCGGACGCGTGCGTGGCGCCGGTGCTCTCGTTGCGCGAAGCCCCCGCTCACCACCACCTCGCCGCCCGCGGCACCTTCGTCGACCACGGCGGAATCACCCAGCCGGCGCCCGCGCCCCGCTTCTCCGCGACCCCGACGGACATCCGCCGCGGCCCCGCCCAGCCGGGCGCCGACACCGCGGACGTGGCCCGCGACTGGGACGTACCAGCGCTCGACCCGACCGACGCACCGACGAAGGAAGCCGACTGATGCAGCTCTCCACACCGCTCGCCTACGAGGGCGACGCGCGGCAGGCCGCCGACGACGTGGCGGCCCTGGAGTCCGCGGGTCTGGACGCCGTCTGGGTCGCCGAGGCGTACGGCTTCGACTCGCCCACCATCATGGGCTACCTGGCCGCACGCACCGAGCGCATGCGGATCGGCGCCGCGATCCTCAACGTCTACTCGCGCACCCCGGCGCTCATCGCCCAGACGGCCGCGGGACTCGACGCGATCTCCGGCGGCCGGGCGATCATCGGGCTCGGAGCGTCGGGCCCGCAGGTCGTCGAGGGCTGGCACGGCAGGCCCTACGACAAGCCGCTCGCCCGCACCCGCGAGGCGATCGAGCTGACCCGCCGCATCCTGCGCCGCGAGGTGATCGACCACCACGGCGTCACGGACATGCCGCTGCCCCCGGAGAAGGGCGGCAGGCTGGGCAAACCGCTGAAGATCCTCACCAGGCCGGTGCGCTCCGAAGTGCCGCTGTACATCGCGTCGCTCGGCCCGGCGAACGTCCGGATGACCGCCGAGATCGCCGACGGCTGGCTGCCCACCCTGTTCATCCCGGAAAAGGCCCACCAGGTGTGGGGCGCTCCGCTCGCCGAGGGCAAGGAGAAGCGCGATCCGGCGCTCGGACCCTTGCAGACGGTCGCCGGCGGGCTGCTCGCCATCGGTGCGGACGCGGCGGCCGCACGCGATCTGGCGCGCCCCAAAATCGCCCTCTACGTAGGCGGCATGGGCGCCCCGGGGAAGAACTTCTACAACGACGTCGCGGTCGCGTACGGCTACGAGCGGGAGGCCGCACGCATCCAGGAGCTGTATCTGTCGGGCCGCAAGAAGGAAGCCGAGGCGGCGGTCCCCGACGAGTTCTGCGAGCTCATGTCGCTGTGCGGGCCCGCCGGTTACGTACGCGAGCGCGTCGAGGCCTTCCGCGAGGCGGGCGTCACGATGCTCAACGTCATTCCCGTCGGCCCCGAGCCGGCCAAGTTGATCGAGACCGTCAAGGGCTGGCTCTAGGAGGCCATAGGTGAAGCGTCAGATCTTCTCCGCCGAACACGAAGCGTTCCGCGAGACCGTCCGCACCTTCCTGGCCAAGGAGGTGCTGCCCCACTACGAGGAGTGGGAGAAGGACGGCATCGTCAGCCG
This sequence comes from Streptomyces sp. NPDC059037, assembly GCF_042740015.1. Classification (NCBI taxonomy): domain Bacteria; kingdom Bacillati; phylum Actinomycetota; class Actinomycetes; order Kitasatosporales; family Streptomycetaceae; genus Streptomyces; species Streptomyces sp. NPDC059037. Next base: position 2,435 of record NZ_JBHYIG010000173.1, on the reverse strand, counting down.
TGACGCCTGGCGGGCGGCGGGCAAGCAGGGGCTCCTCGGGCTCGCCGTCCCCGAGGAGTACGGCGGCGGCGGGAACGCCGACTTCCGCTACAGCGCCGTCATCGCCGAGGAGTTCACGCGCGCGGGCGCGCCCGGCCTCGCGATCGGCCTGCACAACGACATCATCGGCCCGTACCTGACCTCGCTCGCCACCGACGAGCAGAAGCGGCGCTGGCTGCCCGGCTTCTGCTCCGGCGAGATCGTCACGGCCATCGCGATGACCGAGCCGGGCGCGGGCTCCGACCTCCAGGGCATCCGCACCACCGCCACGGACGAGGGCGACCACTGGCTGCTCAACGGCTCCAATACGTTCATCTCGAACGGCATCATCGCCGACCTCGTGATCGTCGTCGCCAAGACGACACCGGAGGGTGGCGCCAAGGGCCTGTCCCTCCTTGTCGTCGAGCGCGGCATGGACGGCTTCGAGCGGGGCCGCAACCTCGACAAGATCGGCCAGAAGTCCCAGGACACCGCCGAGTTGTTCTTCAACGACGTACGCGTCCCCAAGGAGAACCTCCTCGGCGAGCCGGACGGCGCCTTCATCCACCTGATGACGAACCTCGCGCAGGAGCGCATGGGCATCGCCGTCGCCGGGATCGCCGCCGCCGAGTACCTCCTGGAGATCACCACGACGTACGTCAAGGAGCGCGAGGCTTTCGGGCGCCCGCTCTCCAAGCTCCAGCACATCCGCTTCGAGATCGCCGAGATGGCGACCGAGTGCGCGGTCACCCGTACGTTCCTCGACCGCTGCATCGTCGATCACTCGAACGGGGAACTCGACGCGGTGCACGCATCGATGGCCAAGTGGTGGGCCACCGAACTGCAGAAACGCGTCGCCGACCGCTGCCTGCAACTGCACGGCGGATACGGCTACATGACCGAGTACCGCGTCGCCAAGGCCTTCACCGACGGCCGCATCCAGACGATCTACGGAGGCACGACCGAGATCATGAAGGAGATCATCGGCCGCTCCCTGCTCGCCTGAGCCCGTCCGGCCTTCGGCCTCCCCTCACCCCCACCCTCACGTTCCATGCGAAAGGCCCCGTCTTGACCACCGAAGCGTACGTATACGACGCGATCCGCACCCCGCGCGGACGCGGCAAGGCCAATGGCGCCCTGCACGGCACCAAGCCGATCGACCTCGTCGTCGGTCTGATCCACGAGATCCGGGCGCGGTTCCCCGACCTGGACCCGGCCGCCATCGACGACATCGTCCTCGGTGTGGTGGGCCCCGTCGGCGACCAGGGCTCCGACATCGCGCGCATCGCGGCCATCGCCGCCGGGCTCCCCGACACCGTCGCGGGCGTCCAGGAGAACCGCTTCTGCGCCTCGGGTCTGGAAGCGGTCAACATGGCCGCGATGAAGGTGCGTTCGGGCTGGGAGGACCTTGTCCTCGCGGGCGGCGTCGAGTCGATGTCGCGCGTTCCGATGGCCTCGGACGGCGGCGCCTGGTTCGCCGACCCGATGACCAACTACGAGACGGGCTTCGTGCCGCAGGGCATCGGCGCCGACCTGATCGCCACCGTCGAGGGCTACACCCGGCGTGACGTCGACGAGTACGCGGCCCTGTCCCAGGAGCGCGCCGCGGCCGCCTGGAAGGCCAACCGCTTCGAGCGTTCCGTCGTGCCGGTGAAGGACCGCAGCGGCCTGGTCGTCCTCGACCACGACGAGCACATGCGGCCGGGCACCACCGCCGACTCGCTCGCCAAGCTGAAGCCGTCCTTCAAGGACATCGGCGACCTGGGCGGCTTCGACGCCGTCGCGCTGCAGAAGTACCACTGGATCGAGCAGATCGACCACGTCCACCACGCGGGCAACTCCTCCGGCATCGTGGACGGCGCCGCGCTGGTGGCCATCGGCTCGAAGGAGGTCGGCGAGCGCAACGACCTCACGCCGCGCGCCCGGATCGTCTCCGCGGCCGTCTCCGGCTCCGAGCCGACCATCATGCTCACCGGCCCCGCCCCTGCCGCCCGCAAGGCGCTCGCCAAGGCCGGTCTGACCATCGACGACATCGACCTCGTCGAGATCAACGAAGCCTTCGCGGCGGTGGTGCTGCGCTTCGTGAAGGACATGGGCCTGTCGCTGGACAAGGTGAACGTCAACGGCGGCGCGATTGCGTTGGGGCATCCCTTGGGCGCGACCGGGGCGATGATCCTGGGCACGCTGGTGGACGAGCTGGAGCGGCGGGACCTGCGGTACGGGCTTGCCACGCTGTGCGTGGGCGGAGGCATGGGTATCGCCACGATCGTGGAACGGGTCTCCGGCTAAGCGCCGGTGGGGCTGTTGTCCGTCGCCGACCGCGGGCGCGTCGTGGCTGGTCGCGCAGTTCCCCGCGCCCCTGAAAGCCGCGGCTTCGCCGCGCTTTCCCCTGGGGGAGACGGCGCACGAAGTGCGCG
>NZ_JBHYIG010000172.1:1215-21516 GCF_042740015.1 Streptomyces sp. NPDC059037 | reverse complement strand
TTATACCGCCGGCAACCCCTGGGAAATATCGCCTATGAAAGGTATTGTTCGGGTCCAACGAAAACCAATAAATCATAAATGTCGCCCGGGGAGCGGAACCCGGCCCGACATTCGCCGATTGCGCCTCAGAACGTGAAGTGAGGTCGCTTGAAGCCCTTGGGAAGATGCGTCTTGTTGGAGCATTCCAGAACCGGCCCGACGTGCTTGGATCCTTTGCTCAGCGCGCTGTCGTTGGGCAACGGATACGGCGGCTGGCTGACCGTCTCGCATTCCTGCGTCTGCCTGATGACGTACCTGCCGTGCTTGTCGGTGTGGATTGTCTCGCTCTTGCGAATGCAGATGGTTTCACCCTTGGCGACGTTGGTCTTGCAATCGCGTGGGCGTTCATGGGCGTACGCCTGCTCGGCGCCTACGTAGATTACGGCGAGACTTCCGAGGAGCCCCGAGACGGCTGCGATCTTCTGCCGGCTGAACATGTGCTGCGCTCCTTACAATCGAGGCCCGGGCGCCAGGGCCGTTGATCGGCGTGCGCCCGAGCCGTGGAAAGCTTCCGACTAACGGGATCCAGCGCCTGACGCGTCTTCAGCTGCGTCCGGCGACGGCATTTGATGCAGCCCGGGCGCGCACCCTGGTGGGGTTGCTGCGCCCGGGCTGCCTTGCTGTTGAGGGTGTTGTCCAGCAAACCGTTGAGCTGCCCGAGCTGATCCAGGAGATGGACATTCAGATCGTGCGACTTGCATACGGTGCCTGCAGTGTTCTGGCAGACGTCGATGCGCCTGTTGTGGCACTCCGAGGCGATGCGCGACGCGATGGTCCGCGAGGCGACCGATTGCTGGGTCGACCAGCGTGCGGGCTGCGGCGCGGCACCTGCGAAACGGTTTATGGGGCCCACTGTGGCGTGGGGTACGGAGCCACTCGCCCCGCGACCGCTTCGGCTACGACCGCAGCCCGCTGCAACTTGCGCATCGAGCCCTCGGTGCTTCTTTACTGCGGTCCGCCGTGACCCTGCGGCGTGTAGCTGACACCGTTCTGCGGCGCGAACCACGGAGCCCCGTGGGGGCCGCCGTGCGGGTGACCCTGCGGGCCGCCCCAGTTGGCCACGGCGTTGGCTTGCGAGGAAGCAATCGCGGTGATCCCACCGTCGTCGCCGCCGTGAGCGAAGCTGACGCCGGCGCCGAGGGTGGAGAGCCCTGCGACCGCTGCGGCTACAACCGCGGCCCGCTGAAACTTGCGCATAGTTTGACCCTTTCTTAGCTGGGCGTGACGCCCTGGCTTGACTACTTAATGTGAGCATATACACACGCATCGTAGCCATTTGGGATCTTGGGTCCTTTTTGTGCGTGTCGGCCTATTGCGAGGCACCCCTCCGTCCGCCCGGCGCGGACTCGAAGGGGGATGAGGCGGCTGGTAGGGCTGCCGGTCGTGGGCTCACCGCTCCCCCTTGAAACGACACCGCCTCGGGGTCGAGTCACGGGAGGTGAGGGACAGTCACCCGTTTGCCCGCCGACGCGCGGACGCAGAAGCAGCGGATGACCGGCCCCGGTTACCCCGGTCCGGCCATCCGCTGCTTGAAAGGTGAGGAAGGCGCCGGAAGGTTCCGCCCAGGGCTCAGCCCAGCAGGCGCACCAGTCCCGCCGGAATTTCGTCACTGTTTTCGGGTGCCGTGTTGACGGGTGCCGCCGTCTGCTTGGGCGAGTCGGGGGAACAGGTCACCTCGGGCCCGAGCCGCGTCTGCCCACCGCTCAGAAGGCCGACGACGGGCAACGTCAAGGGCTGCACCGGTGTGCACTTGTCCTGGCGGATGACGAACCGTTCGCCGTCGGGCGTCTGGATGGTCCGTTGGACGCAGGTGGTGTTGCCCTGACTGTCGACAGGGCAGGCGCCCGCGGCAGACGCCTGGGCGCCGCTGGTAAAGGTCACGACGAGGCCGCCAAGAAGCCCCGAGGCGGCCGCGATCTGCTTCATGCTGAACATTGATGCGTTTCCTTTGTGGGGGGTACCCCGGGCGCCCCGCGCGGCCAATCGGCCGCGCCGGGCCCTGGGGATATCGGAGGGGCGGGCTCCGGCGTCCGACCCATGTCCGGGACGTTCGGGTCCATTTCGCGCCGAGCCGATAGTCGCCGCCTGTACCTCCGTCAATGTGGGCGGTACCGGCGCCGAGGAACGCGATGCTGCAGAGGGCGACTTCCGCGACGTCCGCCGTGCGACGCACCCCTTCAGGGGTGACCCCGCTCGCGCGGAGCGTCGTGCACGATTACGCCGCCGACCTCAGTCAGAGAGCCGAGTGGTGAAGGCGTTGTTGTACTGGCCGCAGGTGGTGTCGAAGGTCTCGGCGAGACCGAGCACGGCGAGCGGGACGTTGGCCTCGCCCCCCGTCTGCGGGCTGCACTCCTGGTAGGGGCGGTAGAGGTCGGACGCCTTCGCATTGCCGTCGGCGTAGGCGGTACCGGCGGCGACGCCGATGGCGGACAGACCGCCGGCCGCTACCGCTGCGATCATGGCTGCCTGCTGAAACTTACCCATGGAACCTCGGTCCTTCATTGCCAGTACGTTGAGGCTGATTGCCTACCGTGACCGGGCGAACACTAGCAGTAGTTATCCGGGGGATTCCATGCCGTCGGATGTCCCGTGTCCAAGCGCGGACTTGGGTGCATACGGGGACGCTGAAGGTCGGGCGATCGGTGCCGTGGGACGGCCGGGTGAGGACGACCGGAGGACGCACGTGATCGACGTCAGCGACATCGGCGCTGTCCGGTCTAAGGCCTTCTTCCTCTTCGCGATGCTCCGCGACGGCCCCTTCTACGACCCGCAACCCGCACCATCAGCTTGACCAAACCCATGGGGCCCCCGAGTGCCTCAACTCCGGGTTCAACGAGTTCCATTCGAAGGAACGCAGCGCCCTCAACCAATTGGCTCACACCCGCCGATCACTTAATCCACTCAAAGGTGGGAAAGCATCATGTTCCAGGAGACTCTGTTGGCGGTCACGGCATTCCCTTGATCGGGTCCACCCGATCAGGGCTCCAACTGCGAACGGAGACGCCCGTGCGAATGACCGACATCCAGCGTTGTGAGGTCCGGCCCGGACGGCTTGTCGAGTGGGCGCTCAGTCCGGCGACCGTCGCGGCGGCGGCGGGCCTTCCGGAGGACCCCCGGCCGCCGGCGTACGTCCAGGAGTCGCACATCAGGACCGCCCGATCCGTGCAGGAGGACGGCCTGTTCGTGCCGACCTGGCTCGGTACCGCCTTCGACATCCCGGGCAGGGTCGACCTCGACGCGCTGCAGGGCGCGCTGCGCGGCTGGACGCTCCGGCACGAGACGCTGCGCAGCGGCTTCCGCTGGGACGGCGACGAGATGCGCCGGTTCACGCTCGACACCGATGCCGTGTCACTCCACCGCGAGGTGGTCGGCGACTTCCCCGACGCGGAGCAGCTCGTCCAGCACCTGCAGGACCGTTTCGACGCCGCCGCGAACGCGCTGCGCTGGCCCAACTTCCTCTACACGGCGGTCATCAGGGACGACGGCGCCAGCGTGTACATGGCCTTCGACCACAGCAACGTCGACGCCTACTCCATCCAACGCCTCCCCGCCGAGATCCACGAGCTCTACGCGGCAGCCGTCGAGGGCCGCCCCGTGGAGGAGCCGCCCGTCGGCAGTTACGTCGACTTCTGCGAGATCGAGCGGGCGGAAGCGGACCGGATCGACGACACTCACGCGATCGTCGGCCGCTGGCGGGAGTTCATCCGGCGGTGCGACGGGAAGCTGCCCAACTTCCCCGTCGAACTCGGTCTGAAGCCCGGCGGGACCCTGCCCACGCAGAAGCTCATGCGCGAGATGCTCGTCGACGCGGACACCGCCGCGGAGTTCGAGGCGTACTGCCGACCCTTCGGTGGCAGCCTCGTCGGCATCCTGGCCGCCACCAGCCTCATCGTCCACGAGATCGGCGGACAGCCCGTCTACCGCGCCGTCATGCCGTTCCACACCCGGGTGAAGTCGGAGTGGTGCGACTCCGTGGGCTGGTACGTCGGTGGCGCGCCGATCGAGATCCCCATGGACCAGGCACCCGATTTCCCCGCTGCCCTGACAGCCGTGCGTGCCGAGCTGCGGGCCAACAGGTCGCTGGCACGTATGCCCCTCGCCCGAGTACTGCGCCTGCTCGGCTCGGACTTCCGCCCGACCTCGCCCGACCTGTACTCGATCGTCTCGTACGTCGACGCGCGAGGCATCCCCGGATCGGAGCGCTGGGACGAGCGGACGGCTTACGGACTCATCAGGGTGTCCTACGGCGACCAGGTGTGCGTCTGGCTCAACCGGCTCCAAGAAGGCCTGTGGTTCGCCTGTCGCTACCCCGAAACCGACGCCGCCTACAAGAACATGCGGCTGTATTGCGAGCGGTTGCGGGACGTCATCCTCGCAGTGGCCAGCGAGCAACGCGCTGAGCGCGAACCGGCATCACACGCGGTGCACGACATGGTCTGACGGAGTGTCACTCGCCCGGTGCGCTCCTTCGTGCCGGGCCGGTGGCCCTGTGGTTCACCGGTCCGGCTCGATGTTCTGGTTGGCGTGGAAGAAGTTGGCCGGGTCGTAGGCGTTCTTGATGCCCGTGAGCCGGGCGTAGTGGTCGCGGTAGGTGGCCTTCACGCGGTCCTGGCCCTCGCCGTCGCCGATGAAGTTCACGTAGGCGCCGCCCATCGAGTGCGGGTGCAGCTCTTCCCAGTAGTCGACGCACCACTGTCTGATCGTCTCCGCGTTCGCCGGGTCGGGGTCGACGCCGCCGATGATTCCGGACCAGACCGCGTCGCGGTACGACCACGCGGTGTCCTCCGGGTCGACGCGGGAGGCGGCCCCGTCGACGGGATAGAGGTGCATGGTCGAGAGGTCGGTGGGGAGGTTCTCGGCGTACTTGGCGTGCACGTCGACGGCGTCGTCGGTGATCTCGTCGAAGAAGTCGCCGCGCCAGTACCACTGCAGGCCGGCGGGGATCAGCTCGTCGAACATGCTCTGCAGCGCCGGGTACGGCATCGGTGCCGTGAAGTGGAAGATCGGCTTTCCCGGTTCGTGCACGGCGGCGATGGCGTCGTCGGCGTCCTCCGGGTCGCCGAGCCAGCACCACACGACGCCGCACATCCGGTGGCCGTGGATCTCCTCCGGGAACGGCGGGGCGGGCGGCACGGCGAGTGCGGCGAAGAAGCCGTTCAGGTCCTCGGGCGCCTGGGGCAGGAACTCGCGGTACCAGCGCAGCACTTCGCGGCTCTGGTCGGCCGGCCACAGGGTGACCGCCACGACCACGTCGTCCACCGGGTGCAGCCGGAAGCGGAACGACGTGACGATGCCGAAGTTCCCGCCGCCGCCGCGCAGGGCCCAGAACAGGTCGGGGTGCTGCGACTCGCTCGCGACGACGAAGCTGCCGTCGGCGAGCACGACGTCCGCGGCGATGAGGTTGTCGATCGTCAGGCCGTACTTGCGGGTGAGGTGGCCGTGGCCGCCGCCGAGGGCGAGGCCGCCGACGCCCGTCGTCGACATGATGCCGGTGGGGGTGGCGAGGCCGAAGGCGTGCGCGGCGTGGTCCAGGTCGCCGAGCCGGCTGCCGCCGCCGACGCGGGCCGTCCGCGCGACGGGGTCGACGCGGGCCCAGCGCATCGGCGACAGGTCGATGGTGACGGCGTCGTCGACCTCGCAGAGCCCCGGGCCGCTGTGGCCGCCGCCCCGGACGGCGAGCTCCAGGTCCCGTTCGCGGAGGAAGTCGACGGCGGCCATCACGTCCGCCGCATCCGAGCAGCGCACGATGGCGGCCGGATACCTGTCGATCATCGCGTTGTAGATCTTGCGGGCGTCGTCGTACGCGGAGTCCTGCGGGCCGATCACCGGGCCGCGCAGGGCGTTTCTCATGTCGTCGAGCGTGGTGCCGTCCATGACGGTCGCTCCTTGCCGATACGCGGACCGCTGCCCCACCCGGGCTCGCCCCTGTCGGGCCGTCGGTGAGCGGTTGCGCGCCGGCGTCCTGGCGCCCCCCGTCAGCCGCAGAGCTGACCTCTCCAGCATCCCGCCGGCCGACGGGGCCCGCAATTTGGGCGGGGCCGCACCGGGACGGGCAGGGCGGCTCTCGTCCCTAGACGAAGAAGCTGTCGTGCTTGACGAGGAACTCGCCGAATTCCTCGCCGCCCTTCTGGGCCATCTCCGCCACCTTCTCGAAGTACTCCTCGCGCGGGGCGCCCGGTGAGAAGAGCATGATCATGGAGGCGGGGTCGTCGCTGTCGTTCTTGAAGGCGTGCAGCCCGCCGACCGGCACATAGAGGAAGTCGCCGGCTCCCGCGGTGACCCAGCGGTCGCCGTCGTAGAGCTGCACATGGCCGGACAGGATGAAGAAGGACTCCGAGATCGACTTGTGGAAGTGGGTGCTCGGGCCGGGGGACTTGGGGCCCAAGTCCACCTTGTAGAGGCCGAATTCGCCGCCGGTCGAGGCGTGCGTCGCGAGGTAGTGCGTGCGGTTGCCGCCGGGGCCGACCAGTTCGGGCTCCTGGTCGGCCGACCTGAACACCGCGTTGACTTCGCCCTTTTCGCCGAGGTAGCGCGGCTCCGGATAGGACATCTTCCGCTCCTTCGTTCGTGACACGGGCAGTTGTGTGGCACCCGGCGCCGACCCTATCCAGCGCCGGGGCATCGATCTCGTTAGTTGTACGAAATCGTTCCGGGGCAGGATTAAGCTGGGCTGCATGCTTGATATCCGGCGCATGCAGGTGCTCAGGGCGGTGGTCACCAGTGGCTCCGTCACCGCCGCCGCGCGGAACCTCGGGTACACACCCTCCGCGGTCAGCCAGCAGATGGCCGCCCTGGAGAAGGAGGCGGGCATCGCCCTCCTGGAGCGGACCGGACGCGGGGTGCGGCCGACGGACGCCGGGCGGCTGCTCACCGAGTACGCGGTGGCGATCGGCAAGCACGTCGCCGAGGCGGAGACCGCCCTCGCCGAGCTGCGGGCCGGGCGGACGGGGCGGGTCTCGATGCGGTACTTCACCACGGCGGGCACGGCCCTTGTGGCGCCCGCGATCGCCGCGCTGCGGCGCGAACAGCCGCGGGTGAAGGTCGAGTTGAAGCTGTCCGACCCGGACGACCCGATGCCGGATGTGCAAGGCCGGCAGGCCGACATCGCGCTCGTGGTCCGTCCCGGCGGCCAACCCGACGTGGACGGCGTGCGGTTCATCCACCTCCTTGACGACCGGTACCACGCGGTGCTGCCCGCGGGGCACCGCCTGGCCGCCAAGCCGCTGCTCGAACTGACGGACCTCGCCGAGGAGCCGTGGGTGGCCAGCGAATCGCCGGGCCCCTGCCTCGACCCGATCCTCGACGCCTGCGGCGCGGCCGGCTACAGCCCGGACTTCGTGGTGGAGAGCGGCGACTACGCCACGGCGCAGGGCTTCGTCGCCGCCGGTCTCGGCGTCAGCCTCGTCCCCCGACTCGGCCTGGACGCCCACCACTCCGGCGTGGTCGTACGCCCGGTCCACAACCCGGTGCCGATCCGCTCGATCTACGCGGCGGTGCGCGCCGGTGCGCCGGACAGTCCCGCCCTGCGGGGTCTTGTCGCGGCGCTGCGGGACGCGGTGGCTCAGCTGGGGGACGGGGCGGGGGCCGGTGCCGCGTAACACCGCACCGTGACCCACCGCTGCGGGCCCCAGCACTGCTCACCCGTACCGAGAAAGCGCCAGCCCGTACGTTCATAGAGCGCGGTCGCCGACGTGTCGGACGCGACGACGTCCAGGACCGGGTGGAGTCCCAGCTCCCCGGCCTCCGCCACCACCCGCTCCAGGAGCCGCGCCCCGATCCCGTACCCACGGGCATCCGGTGCGACGAAGAGCCTGCTGACCACGGCAGTCGCCTCCCCGCTCGCGCGCCTGCCCCACAGCGCGGGCGCCACGTCGTCCGGCGCGCCGGGGCTGAGCACGATGTGCCCGGCGATCCGCCCGTCGAGCTCGGCGACCCAGGCCCCGACGGGGCCGGCCGTGGCCAGCCAGTCGGCGGGCCGCTCCGGCCAGTCGGCCGGGTAGCCGTCGAGCGCGTGCACCTGGGCGAGGGCCCGCACACAGGCGTCGAGGTCGGACGCGTGACGGGAACGGATACGAAGGTCTTGGGCGGGCCTCATCAACGTATGCAAGCACATGGGCCGTCGGCATGCCGGGCGCGTAAAGTCGGGAGCGGACAGAGCCTGCATGACACGGGGGAGGCGGCCGCGAAATGGTGGCGCCGGATGAGGCTGTGATCGGCTGTACCGGTGAACTCGTCATCGGCACCCGCGGATCCGCGGGGCCCGGTGAGGTCCTGGTGCGGATCCGAGGAGGTTCCGAGACGTTTCTCGCCTGGTCCGACGAGCCGCTGCCGCACGGCGCCGCCGTGCTCGTGATCGAGTCACGGGGCAGCCGCCAGGTCGATGTCATCAAGTGGGCTGACCCGTTGGACGCGTTGACCGGCGACAGTGCCGGCGACGCCGGTTGAGGAGAGTCGATCCATGTTCGGTTACCGCGTTCCCGCCCCTGACCAGGCGATGCTGATCTCGGGTGGCAGGCGAGGTCTCGGGGGCGCCCCGTTCCGTGTGGTGACAGGGCATGGCAAGTTCGTGCTGCCCGTCTTCCGCAAGACCCGCTTCCTGACCCTCTCGATGTGCGAGGCGGAGGTCGTTGAGAACTGCGTGACCCGGCAGGGCATCGCCCTGAGCGTGCGCGCCGTCATCGCCTTCAAGGTCGGCAACGACACGGAGAGCATCGTCAACGCGGGGCAGCGCTTCCTCTCCGACCAGGACCAGATGTCCGTTCTGACCGGCCGGATCTTCGCGGGCCATCTCCGGTCCATCATCGGCTCGATGACGGTCGAGGAGATCGTCACCGAGCGGCAGAAGCTGGCCACCGAGGTCCTGGACACCTCGAAGTCCGAGATGGCGAAGATCGGTCTGCATGTGGACTCGTTGCAGATCCAGTCCATCGACGACGGCGACACGGGCTACATCGACGCCATGTCCGCCCCGCACAAGGCCGCCATCCAGCGCCAGGCGCAGATCGCCCAGGCGAAGGCCACCCAGGCCGCCGCCGAGGCCGAGCAGGAGGCCGCGCGGAACCAGGCCGAGTACGCGCGGCAGACCGCGATCGTGCAGGCCGAGTACTCCGCCGAGGTCGAGCGCGCCCAGGCCAAGGCCGCCCAGGCGGGCCCCCTCGCGGAGGCGCACGCCCAGCAGGAGGTGCTCGACGCCCGGACCGAACTGGCCGAGCGCGCCGCCCAGTTGCGCCAGCAGCAGCTGGTCGCCGAGGTGGTCAAGCCCGCGGAGGCGGACGCCGAGCGCATCAGGGTCCTTGCCCTCGCCGAGGCCGAGCGGATGAAGATCCAGGCGGAGGCGGCGGCGTCGTACGACCGCGTCGCGCTCGACCGGATGCTGATCGACCAGCTGCCGTTGATCGTGAAGGAGGCGGCGACGGGCCTCTCCGGCGCCAACGTCAACGTACTGAACGGCGCGGACGGCCTCGGCGAGATCGCGGCCGGGCTGGTCGGCCAGGGCCTGACGATCCTGGAATCGGTACGGAACAACCTGGGCACGCCGGCGGGGACGGGCTCGGGCACGGCTGAATCCGTGGACCTCAAGCGGTACTTGGGGGCGCCGGCGCAGCGCCAGGACGCGGACGGCGGCGGCAAGAGCGAGGGCCCGGTCGAGATCGAGTAGCGCGCGCCGCAGGAAACAGTGGCCCGCCGCCGGGGATCGATCACACACCCGGCGACGGGCCGCTCGCGTAACTACCCTGTGAGCGGCGCCGACCGCATCAGGCGAGGGCCACCAGCTCCCGGTGCTCAGGACCCCAGAGGTCCTCCGTGCCGTCCGGCAGGAGCAGCACCCGGTCCGGCCGCAGCGCGTCGATGGCTCCCTCGTCATGCGTCACCATCACGATCGCGCCCGGATACGTGCCGACCGCGTCGAGCACCTCGTCGCGCGACGCCGGGTCGAGGTTGTTGGTCGGCTCGTCGAGCAGCAGCACGTTCGCTCCCGAGTGGACGAGCCCGGCCAGCGCGAGCCGGGTCTTCTCGCCGCCGGAGAGCACCCTCGCGGGCTTGTCGGCGTCGTCCCCGCGGAAGAGGAAGGAACCGAGGACGCCGCGCACCTCGCCGTCCGTGAGTCCCGGCGCGGCGGCGGCCAGGTTCTCCCGTACGGTCCTGTCCCCGTCGAGGGTGTCGTGCTCCTGCGCGAAGTAGCCGAGCCGGGCGCCGTGCCCGTGCATCACCCGCCCGCCGTCCGGGAGTTCGGCGCCCGCGAGGAGCCGCAGCAGGGTGGTCTTGCCCGCCCCGTTGAACCCGAGGACGACGAGCCTGCTCCCCCGGTCGACGGCCAGATCGACCCCGGCGAGCACCTGCCGCCCGCCGTACGCCTTCGTCAGACTGATGGCCCCCAGCGGCGTCCGCCCGCAGGGCGCGGGCTCGGGAAGCCGGATCCGCGCGACGCGCTCGCCCCGCCGCACCGGCTCGGTCTCGGCGAGCATCCGGTCCGCACGCCGGGCCATGTTCTTCGCCGCGGTGGCCGTCGAGACATGCGCGCGCATCTTCTCCGCCTGGCTGCGCAGCGAGGCCGCCTTCCGCTCCGCGTTGGCCCGCTCGCGGGCACGCCGCCGCTCATCCGCCGCGCGCTGGGCGAGGTAGGTCCGCCATCCCGTGTTGTGTACGTCGATGACGGCGCGGCCCGGGTCGAGCGCGAAGACGCGGTTGACGGTGTCCGCGAGGAGTCCGGTGTCATGGCTGATGAGAACGAGCCCGCCCGGACAGGCCCCCAGATATCCCCTCAGCCAGCCGACCGAGTCGGCGTCCAGATGGTTGGTCGGCTCGTCCAGGAGCAGCGTGTCGTGGCGCGAGAACAGAATCCTGGCGAGCTCCACGCGGCGCCGCTGGCCGCCGGAGAGGTCGCCCACGGGCTGCTCCATGGCCCGCTCCGGAAGCCCCAGACCGGCGGCGACGCGGGCCGCCTCCGCCTCGGCGGCGTACCCGCCGCCGGCCTGAAAAGCTTCCTCCGCACGGGTGTACGCGGCCATGGCCCGCCGCTGCTCCGCCGCGCTGCTCGCGTCGGCCATCGCGGTCTCCGCGGTACGCAGGGCGTGCGCGGCCCGGTCCAGGCCGCGGGCGGAGAGGATGCGGGCGGAGACGGTCGCCGCCGGGTCGGCGGCGCCGGGGTCCTGGGCCAGGTAGCCGAGGGATCCGGTACGGGTGATGGAGCCCGCTGCCGGGTCGGCCTGCCCGGCCAGGGTCTTCAGGAGGGTGGTCTTGCCGGCTCCGTTACGGCCTACCAGGCCGATGCGGTCGCCGGGGGCGATGTGGAAGGTGGCGTCCGCCAGGAGAAGGCGGGGGCCGACGCGGACGTCAACGCGACGGGCGGTGATCATTTATCTACGCTCCGCAGTAGCTTTTGGACACACGGGTGCTGTTGAGACCGGTGTCCTGGCTAGGAGATGCGGGGCGTAGACATGCGGCGAGGGTAGTGGCGGCAGCCCTTGGGCCGCACGGCATTTACCCGGGCGTGCGGAGGGGTTGCCCGCGGGAGATCATCGACTCATGGACGTGACCCTTCACCTTGCACAGCAGCCGGACGCGGACGAGCTGCTCGGGCGCAGTCCGCTGGCGGCGCTCGTCGGCATGCTGCTCGACCAGCAGGTGCCCATGGAGTGGGCGTTCTCGGGCCCGTACACGATCGCGCAGCGGCTCGGCGCCGATGATCTGGACGCGCACGAGATCGCGGCGTACGACCCCGAGGCGTTCGCCGAGCTGCTCTCCGCCAAGCCTGCGGTGCATCGCTATCCCGGGTCGATGGCCAAGCGGATCCAGCAGCTGTGCCAGTACCTGGTGGATCACTACGACGGTGAGGCCACCGCCGTGTGGGAGGGCGCCGCGAACGGCAAGGACCTCCTCAAGCGCCTGAACGAACTCCCCGGCTTCGGGAAGCAGAAGGCGCAGATCTTCCTCGCCCTGCTGGGCAAGCAGTTGGGCGTACGCCCGGCCGGCTGGCGGGAGGCGGCGGGCGCCTATGGCGAGGCGGACGCGTACCGCTCGGTCGCGGACATCACGGGCCCGGAGTCCCTCCAGAAGGTCCGCACCCACAAGCAGCAGCTCAAGGCCGCCGCGAAGGCCTCCGGCAAGTAGCCGAAACTCCGCGGAGGCGCCGGGTACGTCCTTCACTGCTCGCGGACCACCCCTTCGGACGCCCCGGGCTGCGGTGTCGCTCGTCCGCTCTTAGCGTCGCCGCAGGGGGCCTGACCGAGAGGTGATGTGTGATGGCAGGCAAGTTCGAGGTCTACAAAGACGGCGCGGGCAAGTACCGGTTCCGGCTCAAGGCAGGGAACGGCGAGATCATCGCCGTCGGCGAGGCGTACGAAAGCAAGGCCGGTTGCTTGAACGGTGTCGAGTCCGTCAAGTCCCATGCTCCCGGTGCTCAGGTCGTCGAGAACGACTAGGCGGGCAGGCGAAGAGCCCCCGACGCTGCTGCGCCGGGGGCTCTTGAGCGTGGCTCGTGCGAGCCTCGGATTCGGCATGTGACCACGCACAACCCAGAGGGCCGGAAGCCCCAGTTCCGGTCGTCACTCCCGTGACAGGCGAAGACACGTTAGAGGGGTTTGTGACACCCGTCATGGACGACATCGGCTTGCTGTCGCTCACTTCGGCCCCTGCTCCCGGCTGGAGTGTTCCCGGTTTGCCCCGGTTTACTGCGCCTTTTCCCGGCGTCGCACTCCGTCTCCATGGCTGCGCCCGGAGAGCCTTGACCGGTAGGCTTTCCGTGTGATCTTCAAGCGCATCGGAAACGGCCGGCCGTACCCCGACCACGGCCGGGAAAGCACCCGGCAGTGGGCGGACGTCGCGCCGCGCCCGGTCCGCCTCGATCAGCTCGTGACGACCAAGGGCCAGCTGGACCTAGAGACGCTCCTCGCGGAGGACTCGACGTTCTACGGCGACCTCTTCGCGCACGTGGTGAAGTGGCAGGGCGACCTCTACCTGGAAGACGGACTGCACCGCGCGGTCCGCGCCGCGCTCCAGCAGCGCCAGGTGCTGCACGCCCGCGTCCTCGAACTGGGCTGAGCCCCAGGGCCGGGGCCCGCGGCAGTCCCCTGTTGGCCCTTTCGGGTTGGGCTGCGCCCGAGGCAATGATCATCTAGTAGGCATCAAGGCGTTGCCGCACTACGCTGCGCCCATGAGCATGCTCACTCCCCCCGGCATGGGCCGCAAGTACCGCATCACTGGGGCCAAATATCCGCGTATGCGCCGGAACCACGGCCGCCGCAGGATCGTGCTCGCGGTCGTCGCGTCCGTCGTCGCCGCCGGTCTGGTCGGCTGGGGAACCCTGCAGCTCATCGACGTCTTCACCGGCGGCGACAAGGCCACCGCCGCGGGCCCGCGAGCCGGCTGCGACCCCAAGGCGGCCCCCTCGGCCAAGGCACCCGCGCCGAAGCCGCTGCCCAAACCGGGCCAGATCAAGGTCAACGTCTTCAACGCCACGCCCCGCGGCGGCCTCGCCAAGAACACCGCGGCCGAGCTGAAGAAGCGCGGCTTCACCATCGGCAAGGTGGGCAACGCGACGAAGGAGTACGACAAGAAGGTCAAGGGCACCGGGATACTGCTCGGCGCCAAGGCCGCCACGGACACCGCGATCCCCGTACTCGGCACCCAGCTCGCCGGCACCGAGCAGCGCACGGACGCCCGCACGAGCGGCGAGGTCGACCTCATCCTGGGCACGCAGTTCAAGGATCTGGCAAAGAAAGAGGACGCCGACAAGGCCCTGGCGGTACTCGCCAAGCCCAAGCCGACGCCCTCGACGTCCAGCGGCAAGAAGAACTGCTGAGCGCTACGACTACTGAGCGCTACTCCGCGGTCCCGTACATCCGGTCCCCGGCGTCGCCGAGCCCCGGCACGATGTACCCGTTCTCGTTGAGCCGCTCGTCGACCGACGCCGTCACGACCGTCACCGGCGTGCCCGCGAGCTCGCGCTCCATGACCTCGACGCCCTCCGGCGCGGCGAGGAGCACCACGGCGGTCACATCGTCCGCGCCGCGCTTGATCAGCTCCTGGATGGCCGCGACGAGCGTGCCGCCGGTGGCCAGCATCGGGTCCAGGACATAGACCTGGCGGCCCGAGAGGTCCTCCGGCATCCGCGTCGCGTACGTCGACGCCTGCAGCGTCTCCTCGTCGCGGATCATCCCGAGGAAGCCCACCTCGGCGGTCGGAAGCAGCCGCACCATGCCGTCCAGCATGCCGAGCCCCGCGCGCAGGATCGGCACGACCAGGGGGCGCGGGTGGGACAGCTTGACGCCCGTCGTCGGCGTGACCGGGGTCTCGATGTCGACCTGCTCGGTGCGCACGTCCCTGGTGGCCTCGTACGCGAGCAGGGTGACCAGCTCGTCGGCGAGGCGCCGGAAGGTCGGGGAGTCGGTGCGCTTGTCGCGCAGCGTGGTGAGTTTGTGCGCCACCAGCGGGTGGTCGACGACGTGGATCCGCATGCCCTCAACAGTAACCGCGCCCCGGACCACCCGGACTCCCTCGCGCTCCGACTGCCTCGCGGTGGCATCAAACCCGCCATCCGGGGGAAAGTGGACGTACGACCTGGGGTGGTGTGGCCTATGGCGGAGCAAGAGCCGGAGCGCGCGGCCGACGCGGCGCCGCGCGGCGCCCACGAGAGCGACCTCGACCCTGACACCGAGGCCGAGCGTCGGCGCCGCCGCGCCCAGTTCCTCAGCGAACTGGCCGAGGCGCGCGAACTGCGTGACCGTGTGAAGCCGCGCCGCGCCCGGGCGGCACGGATGCGTCAGCAGATGCGTATGCGCACGTTCCGCTGGTAGCGACCACCTCTCAGGCAGGCAACGGGGAGCCGTCCGCGAAACGCGACGCGGACACAGCGGGCGGAAGACCTCTCCTTAAGCCGTGGTTTCTGCCACGATTCCGAGTGGGCGGGGCTTGAGCCACTCCCCCGCTCCCCGAACTCGCCGGGGGGACACCCAAACCGTCAACCGGCACTGTCTATGACCAGTGGGAGAGTCACGGTGTACTTCGCCGCACTGCTCGCGCGCACCGAAGACGGGTGGGAAGCGAGCGACACGGAGCTCGACGATGTGGAGACCCTGGCGGATCTGGCCGACCTGGCCCGTGAAGCCACGGCCGAATACGACGACGACACAGTGCTCGTTTTCATCGAACAGGAAGACGCGTGGTTCGGCGTCGTCCGCGTGGACGGTGAGGAGGACCCTCGTATCTACGTCTCGGACGCGGCCGCGGCCGCCCGCAGTTCGTACGGAGAGATCCTGCTCACCGACGAGATGCTCGGCCGTGAGCCGGGCGCCGACGATCCGGGGGTCGACCTGGACGCCCTCGACCTCGACGGCACGGAGGACGGCGAACCCGCCGCGTCCGAGGCCGGCGCGGGATCCGACGGCGACGATGACGACACCGAGGGCTCCGGCGGCGACGCCGTGCCCGCGGGGCCGCTCGGCGACACGGAGCTCCTGACCGACCTCGGCGTACCGGAGAAGGAGCTGCTCGCTCTGGAGGCCGGTGACGCGCTCAACGACATCGCCGAGATCCTCGGGGCGGCGGAGGTGCTGGAGACCGTCCGCTAGGTTCCCGGTGTGACCGACCAGACCGACCAGACCGACCAGACGCCCGACCCCGTACGCGACCGCTGGCGGGCGCCCATGCGGCTCGCCCTGGCCGAGGCCGAACTGGCCGTCCGGGGCGGCGACGTGCCCGTCGGCGCCGTCGTGCTGTCCCCGGACGGCACGACGGTGCTCGCGGCGGGCCACAACGAACGCGAGGCGACCGGCGACCCCACGGCGCACGCGGAGGTGCTCGCCATCCGCCGGGCGGCCGAGACGCTGGGCGAGTGGCGGCTGACGGGCTGCACGCTCGTCGTGACCCTGGAGCCCTGCACCATGTGCGCGGGCGCGCTCGTGCAGTCGCGCGTCGACCGGGTCGTCTACGGAGCGCGTGACGAGAAGGCGGGCGCCGCGGGCTCGCTCTGGGACGTCGTACGCGATCGAAGGCTCAACCACCGGCCCGAGGTGGTCCACGGAGTCCTCGCGGAGGAGGCCGCGGGGCTTCTCACCCGCTTCTTCCGCACACGCTGAGCCAGCTGAGCCAAACGGATTTCAGACCACGGGCACCTTTGGGCTAGAGTTCCTCTCGGTAGCGTGTCCGAGCGGCCGAAGGAGCTCGCCTCGAAAGCGAGTGTGGGGAAACTCACCGAGGGTTCAAATCCCTCCGCTACCGCTCTCAGCACGCCGGGCCCGGTCCAGTGGACGGGGCCCTTCGTCGTTGGTGGTGAATGTGCCGTGAAAGTCAGGCCGGGGGAAGCGGCATCGGGGGGACAAGCCGCTCCCCCCGATGAGGACTGGAACCCTCAAGTCAGCGCCGTCATCCGGGGGGGAAGCCGACGGCGCGTGACCCCGCAGCGGGGCCAGTCCCGTGCCCGCGGATTCCTGCCAGATCCGCTGGGGCACATCACCCATCCTGCTCCCCCCGGTACCGGGCGAAGTCCGGCAAAGGGCCTGTGCCATGGGGCCGTTGGTCCTTAAAAGCCCTGTGAGGACACGCCGGGTTAGACTCTCGCCCGTCACAGGGGTCACACGGGACGCGCGTAAGGGGAGGCCGAAGAGCGTGGCGGTGCAGTGGAAAAAGGTCGGGCTCTTCGCGGTCGTCGTCTTCATCCTGTACGTGATCATCACTGACCCGGCCAAGGCCGCCGACTACGTGCAGATAGGCTTCGAGGCGGTCTCGAGTGCCGCTCAGAGCATCGGCGACTTCATGACGTGGGTCGCCAACGGCGGCAAGGACTGAGCGGCGCGTCCCCGCCTTCCCAGGAGTCCCGCATGATCCGCCATCTGGTCCTCTTCAAGCTCAACGACGGTGTACAGCGCGACGAGCCGCGCGTCGTCGAGGGCGTCAAGGCCTTCCGCGCGCTCGGCGAGCAGATCCCGGAGCTGACGTTCTGGGAGTGCGACTGGAACATCACCGACCGGCCCATCGCGTACGACTTCGCCATCAACTCGGCGGTCGAGGACACCGATGCGCTGAAGCGGTACATCGAGCACCCGGCCCATCAGGCGGGCGTCGCCCTGTGGCGGGAGTTCGCCACGTGGGTGATCGCGGACTACGAATTCTGAGCCGTCAGCCAAAAGAGCCTCTCACCGGAACGGTGAGGGGCTTTTCTGCGTCTTAAGCCCCAACTTGCCCCTCAACACGTAGTTATCGGGTGCTTGCACACAGTGCACATGTCTTGTGATGCTATGACCGCTTTTGACGGACGGGTTGAACGAGGTCGGCTGATCCTGACTGAGCTCGACTGTGCTTGACCGAGAAGGGGTGGCGTTGACCGTGCCGGCCAGTACTGCGCCTGAAGCACCACCCGTGACGCCCCAAGCGAGCGCTCCGAGCACGCCGAGCACCCCGAGCACCCGAGGCGCCGACACCCGGGCCCTGACGCAGGTGCTCTTCGCCGAGCTCAAGACGCTCGTACCGGGCAGCCCCGAGCACGGCCGGGTGCGCGGTGCCCTCATCGAGGCGAATCTGCCGCTGGTGCGGTACGCGGCGGCCCGCTTCCGCAGCCGCAACGAGCCGATGGAGGACGTCGTCCAGGTCGGCACGATCGGCCTGATCAACGCCATCGACCGCTTCGACCCCGAGCGCGGCGTGCAGTTCCCGACGTTCGCGATGCCCACCGTGGTCGGCGAGATCAAGCGGTACTTCCGCGACAACGTACGAACGATCCACGTCCCGCGCCGCCTTCACGAGCTGTGGGTGCAGGTGACCGGGGCGACCGAGGACCTCACCACGGCCTTCGGGCGCTCACCCACGACCGGGGAGATCGCCGCACGCCTTCGGATCACCGAGGATGAGGTCCTGGCCTGCATCGAGGCCGGACGCTCGTACCACGCAACGTCGTTGGAGGCGGCGCAGGAGGGCGACGGACCGCCCGGTCTGCTCGACCGGCTCGGCTACGAGGACCCGGCGCTCGACGGTGTCGAACACCGCGACCTCGTCCGCCATCTCCTCGTCCAACTGCCCGAGCGCGAACAGCGGATCCTGCTCCTTCGCTACTACAGCAATCTGACACAGTCACAGATCAGCGCGGAGTTGGGCGTCTCCCAGATGCATGTGTCAAGACTGCTGGCCAGAAGCTTCGCGCGACTGCGATCCGCAAACCGGATCGAGGCGTAACCGTATCGAGTGGATCGCGCCTCGCGCGGTTCTCGACATTCCTTCGCGTCCACATCCCCCGCACCCCCTCTCTCCTGCGGTGATGTCACCCTTCTTTGTCGACATGTAACTACAGCGTGTTGCCGACATGTGACATTCTGCTGGAACCGCGTTTGCCGCAGCCCCACGTCCGGTATTCAGGTGGAGGCTGCGTTCCTCCGACGGGAGCGTCCGCCGTGACCGTCCGCGACCTCAAGGGGGTGGCATGTCCGCAGACCAGGGCAGCTCGAAGGTGCTCACGCTCACGAAGAGCGAAACCGCGCCCGACGCGCTTCCAGCCGAAGCCGTGACCACGGCTTCTGGAGCCATCGACACCCGCACCCTGTCCCGCTCCCTTTTCCTGCGGCTCGCCGCACTCGACAAAGACAGCCCGGAGCGTGTCTATGTCCGCGACACGCTGATCGAGCTGAACCTCCCTCTCGTCCGGTACGCGGCGGCGCGCTTCCGCAGCCGCAACGAACCGATGGAGGACATCGTCCAGGTCGGCACGATCGGTCTGATCAAGGCGATCGACCGCTTCGACTGCGAACGCGGCGTGGAATTCCCGACGTTCGCGATGCCGACCGTCGTCGGTGAGATCAAGCGCTTCTTCCGCGACACGAGTTGGTCGGTGCGCGTCCCGCGCCGCCTCCAGGAGCTGCGGCTCGCGCTGACCAAGACCAGCGATGAGCTGGCGCAGCGCCTCGACCGGTCGCCGACCGTGCCGGAGCTCGCCAAGGCGCTTGGGGTGTCCGAGGAGGACGTCGTCGACGGCCTCGCGGTGGGGAACGCGTACACCGCGTCCTCGCTGGACTCACCCGCCCCCGAGGACGACGGCGGCGAGGGCTCCCTCGCGGACCGTCTCGGGTACGAGGACAGCGCCCTGGAAGGCGTCGAGTACCGCGAGTCGCTCAAGCCGCTGCTCGCCAAGCTGCCGCCGCGCGAGCGCCGCATCATCATGCTGCGCTTCTTCGCGAACATGACGCAGTCGCAGATCGGCGAGGAGGTCGGCATCTCGCAGATGCATGTGTCCCGGCTGCTCACCCGGACTCTCTCGCAGCTTCGGGAAGGGCTGATCGCCGACTGAGTCGCCGGTTGTCGCCGGTGGTCGCCGGTGGTCGCCGGTGGTCAATTCGCCGCGGGGTGGCCGGTGTTGCTGACGGGGTTCCTAAGTGACGGACCGTCAGCCACACTGGCGCGATGCGACGTGGCATACGGAACCTAGCGGCTGCGCTGTGCCTGGGCGGCAGCCTGAGCGGTGGGCTTGTCGCCTGCGGCGGCGGGGGCGGCGACGGCTATGTGGCCACCGGTGCGGCCGCGCAGCGCCCGGAGAAGGCGGGTCCTGGCGTGGCGCCCACCGGGCATGTCGAGCTGGTCCCGCTGGACGGCAGCGAGGCGCCGCCCGGCGGCAAGGAGGGTGGCTCCTCCTCCCGGGGTCCGGAGGAGAGCGGCTCCTCTGACGGCAGCCCTGCCGGTGCCTCGCCCGGCGGCAAGTCGGCCGGTGATGCCGCGAGTTCCGATGCTCCGGCCGAGAACGGCGGCTCGACGCCTTCCAGTGGCGGTGACGACTCCGGTCGTACGGAAGGGCCTTCGGGTACGCCGTCCGCGCCCGGCACCAGTGCGCCGCCTCCCGGGCCCGCGAAGCTGAGTGTCGGCGAACCTGAGCTGAAGCCTGCGGAGGACCGGTGGTGCGAGAAAGTGACCATCGCCTTCCGCAACACCGGGGGAACGGTGGTGCGTTCGGGCACGGTCACCTTTGAGACGCACGTCATCGGGGCGCTTGGCGTCGACTGGGCGACGCTTGAGTCCGTCGAGAAGCTGCCTGCGCCTATCGGGGCGGGGAAGCGGGTGGAGAAGACCTGGACCGTGTGCGTGGACGCGTGGCGGGTGCCGCTGGGTATGCATGTGGAGACTCGGGACGTCTCCGTGAAGTGGAAGTAGCGGGGTTTTCGACTGCGGGCCGCATGTGGCTGGTCGCGCAGTTCCCCGCGCCCCCGATCGGCAGGGGCGCGCCCCCCACATAATCGCCACCCCCCCCCCCCCCCCCCCCACCCCGAAAGCCCCCACCAATCCGAATTT
>NZ_JBHYIG010000172.1:0-1205 GCF_042740015.1 Streptomyces sp. NPDC059037 | reverse complement strand
CTCCCCCTACTTAAGCGCCAGCCACGCCACGCCCGCCACCACCGCGATCGCCACGACGATTCCGATGATCAAGCCGATCCGTGGGCCCGAAGACGCCGCCGTCTGCTGTTGGCGGCTGGACTGCGGCTCCTCGTCCACGAAGGCGCGGAACATCTGTGTGCTGCCGGCGGGGTCGGGGTTGCCCTGGGGACCCTGGGGGTTGTGTGCCATGGAGAAGGACCCTAGCGAATCCTCCGCTCCCGGCCCAACCCCCTCTGGCCAGGGACTTTACGAGCGTGGTCCCAGACCTTTGCCGACTCTTTAGGGCGTTGGTCCGGTTTTAGTTTGCCTGCGGCAACCAACTGTCTCTATCGTTGCCCTAAGCAACAACATAGGAGGTGTCGTGGCCGCGCAGCGTCAGTACGAGGAGCTGGCCCGACAGCTCAGCGCGATCGGTGCCGTGAAGCGCGGCCTGGGACGTGGCCTGCCGGCCGACTGCCCGGGCGGATCCGCAGCCGTACTCGTCCTGCTCGACCGGCACGGCGAGATGCGGATGAGCAGGCTCGCCGAACTGCTCGCCGTGGACATGTCGGTGACCAGCAGGCACGTGGCCCATGTGGCGGAGAAGGAATGGATCCACCGGGACCCCGACCCCGCCGACAAGCGCTCCCGGATCCTGCGCCTGACCCCGGCGGGCAAGGCCAAGGTCGACGAGCTGTCCGACCTGTCCATCAGGACACTCACCCACTACTTGCATGACTGGTCCGACGACGAGGTCGTCCAGCTCAGCACGCTGCTCGCGCGACTGCGCGACAGCTTCGGGGACTGCCGTGCGGCTTCGGCCCGGCTCCCCCACCCCTCTGAAGAGACCACCCGTACACCCGCGTAACGAAGAGGAAGCCCATGGCAACAACCACACCATCCGGTGTGCGGGGCAGCCACGCCAAGCACGGGGCGCATGATGACGGCACCCCCATGACGCACCGCCAGATCATGGAGGCCCTGTCCGGCCTGCTGCTCGGCATGTTCGTCGCGATCCTGTCGTCGACGATCGTCTCCAACGCCCTGCCCGAAATCATCGGCGACCTCGGCGGCGGCCAGTCCGCCTACACCTGGGTCGTCACCGCGTCGCTGCTCGCGATGACGGCGACCACCCCGCTGTGGGGCAAGCTGTCCGACCTCTTCAGCAAGAAGGCGCTCGTACAGACAGCCCTGATCATTTACGT
>NZ_JBHYIG010000171.1:0-21554 GCF_042740015.1 Streptomyces sp. NPDC059037 | reverse complement strand
GGGGGGCTCATCCCAGCACGACGCAGCCCCGCCCCTCCAGCCTGCGCAGGAGTTCGTCCGGCACATGGACGTCGTTCCAGCGCAGATCCAGCTTCTCCAGCGAGGGCAGTTCCGCGATCCAGTACGGCAGTTCCCGCAGCCGGTTGGCGCGCAGGTCGACCCTGCGCAGCAGGGGCAGATCGCGCAGTGCGTCCGGTACGGCGGTGAACTCGTTCTCGCGCAGCTCCAGTTCGCGCAGTTGGCGCAGCCGGCGGAACGTGGCGGGGAACGCGGAGAGACGGTTGCCGCGCAGCCACAGTTCACGCAGGGCCGTGAGGCCGCCGAGGGACGCGGGCAGCGCGGTCAGGTGGTTGTGCTGTGCGCGCAGTTCCACCAGGGCCGTGAGCGAACCCAGCGCGTGCGGCAGCGCGGCGAGCCGGTTCTCGCCCACGTTCAGATACCCCAGCCGCGTCAGCCCGCCCAGTGACTCCGGCAGCGAGGCGAGGTCGTTGTCGTGGAGGTAGAGGAAGCGGCTCAGGCCCGTGAGGTCGCCCAGCTCGGGCGGGACCGAGGCCAGCCGGTTGTGGCCGAGGTCCAGGGTGTGCAGCGCGGTCAGGGTGCCGATCCGCGCGGGCAGCCGCGTCAGCGCGTTGTCGGGCAGGAGCAGGACCTCAAGGGCCGGATGCCGCCACACCTCGTCGGGGACCTCGCTCAGCCCGCCGTGCCAGTAGTTGAGTACGCGCTCGGCGTCGGCCGGCATAGGAGTTCCCTTCGTCCGTGGAGAGGCGGTGTCAGTCAACCGCATCACTGTCGGCGAACCGGCTCCCGGCGGCCCGCACGGGCGTAATCTGAAGTGCCTGAAGGCCAAGGCGTGCGCTGCGGGAAGCGCCCGGCGCACCACCGTGGCTGGGGGTGTCCCATGGTGCAGCACTTCAGTCACGGCAAGCGGATCCTCTTCGAGCGCGAGAGTGAACTGGCCGCTCTGGACGAGGCGTTGAGCGAGCTGATCGGGCTGCCGCGCGACGGCGCGGAACCCCCGGACCGGCGCCGCGGCGCGCTGATCTCCTTCGCGGGGCGCGCGGGCCTCGGCAAGACCTCCCTCCTCGCGGAGGCACGGCGACGTGCGGCGGCCAAGGGCTGCACGGTGGCGTCCGCGCGCGGCAGCGACCAGGAGCAGCGCGTCGCCTTCCACGTGGCACGCCAGCTGGTGCAGCCGCTGCTCGCCCCGGTCCCGGACGCGGAACTGCGCGCGGCGCTGGGCAGTTGGTACGCCATCGTCGGCCCCGCGCTCGGGCTCTGCGCGCCGTCGGACGGCGCGCCGCCCGATCCGCAGGGCCTGCGCGACGGGCTCGACTGGGTGCTCACCCATCTCGCCGTGCAGCGCGCCCCGTTGGTGGTCGTCCTCGACGACGCGCACTGGGCCGACGTCGAGTCGCTGAGCTGGCTCGCCGCCTTCGCGCCCCGCGCCGAGGCGCTGCCGCTGCTCCTGATCGTCGCCTACCGGCCCGAGGAACTGCCCGCCCATGCCGAGGAGTTCAGAGGACTGCCCGGACGGGCGGGGCAGCGGCCCATCGGTCTCGAACCGCTCAGCGCCGGCGCCGTCGCCCGCCTTGTCCGCGACGGGCTCGGCGCCCGTGCCGACGACGCATTCTGCCGCGAGTGCTGGGCGGTCACCGGGGGCAATCCGTTCGAGGCGGTGGAGCTGACCGCCAAGGTGCGCGACCGAGGCCTCATCCCCGACGAGGCCGCCGCGCATCTGCTGCGCGACCTGGCGGCCGCCGTCAAGGGCAGCGGTCTCGTCGCCCGCCTGGAACGCCTGGGCACCTCCACCGTCCGGTTCGCCTGGGCCTGCGCCGTACTCGGCACCGAGATCTCCCCGGCGCTCGCCGCCGCCGTCGCGGGCATCGGCGAGCGGGAGGGCGCCGACTGCGCCGACCGGCTGCGCCGCGCCCGCGTCCTGACCGGCGCCGACCGGCTCGAGTTCGTGCACCCGCTGATCGCCACCGCCGTCTACCGCGCCATTCCCTGCGGGGTGCGCGTCGCCCTGCACGGCCAGGCCGCCTGGTCCGTGGTCAACGCCGGGTTCGGCGCGTCCGCCGCCGCGCGCCATCTCCTGGAGGTCCACCCCGACGGCGACACCTGGGTCGTGCAGCAACTGCGCGCCGCCGCCCGCGAGACCGTCCGGGCGGGGGCGCCCGACGCGGCCCGCCGCTATCTCGCCAGGGCGCTGCGCGAACCACCGCCCTGGGAGGACCGTGCCGCGGTCCTCTACGAACTGGGCTGCGCCTCGCTGCTCACCGAGCCGGCGACGACCGTCAACCATCTGCGGGCCGCCCTGGAAGAACCCATCACGGACCCCGCCCTGCGCCACGGCATCGTCTACCGCCTCTCCCAGGTCCTCGCCCACTCCGACCGCCTCGGCGAGGCCTCTGACACCCTCGCCCGCGAGATCCGCCTGACCACTGACCCACGGGTGCGGATCCGGATGCAGGCCGAGCAGTTCATGTGGGACGCCTTCCGCGCCGACGAACCCGACTCGCCCGCCCGCTCCCGGCGCCTTGCCCGGCTCGCCGACCGGCTGCCGGGCCGCGACCTCACCGAGCGGTACATCATCGGGCTCCGCGCCTGGGACGCCACGCTGCGCGCCGAACCCGCGGGGACCGCCGTGCGGCACGCCGAGCGGGCCCTGGTCGGCGGGCTCGGCTGGGCCGAGGAGGACCGCGGCTTCGAGGTTCCCGTCCTGGTCGCCCTCACCTTCCTGTATGCCGACCGCCCCGGCCGCGCGGAGGAACTGTTCGCCGCCGGGATCGCCGACTTCGAGCGGCAGGGCTGGCGCGGCGCCCATCTGTCCTTCGCGTACACCCTGCTCGCCTACATCCGCTTCCGGCGCGGTCGTCTCGCCGAGGCCGAGGACTTCGTGCGCGCCGGCCTTCGGATCGCCGAGCGGGTGGGTCCCGGCACCCCCGCCCACTGGTACGCGGTGGGCATCCTCATCGAGACCCTGCTGGCCCGCGGCCGGGTCGCCGAGGCGACGCGGACCGCCGAGCAGTACTCCTTCGGCGCGCCGTTCCCCGCGGCCGTCGTCTTCCCCGACGCGCAGGCCGTGCACGGCGAACTGCTCCTCGCGCGCGGGCTCACCAAGGACGCGGCCGCCGAACTCGCCGCGGCAGGCCGCCGCCTCGACCCGCGCGGCATGCGCAACCCCGCCTGGTGCCCCTGGCAGCTGCACCTCGCGCTCGCCGAGGCCGAGGACGCCCCCGAGCGCGCGCTCGCCACCGCGCACGAGGCGACCCGGCGGGCCCGCGGATTCGCCACCGCTTCGGCGGTGGGGCAGGCGCTGCGGATCAGCGCCGAGGTCTCGTCGGGCTCGGCGCGCCTCAAGCTCCTGGAGGAGGCGGTCGGTCATCTGGAGCGCTCGCCCGCGGCGTACGAACTGGCCTGCGCGCTGGTGGCCCTTGGCGGTGAACTGCGCCGCGCCGGACGCCCCAAGGAGGCCGCCGAACCGCTCTACCGAGGGCTCGACGCGGCCGTCCAGTGCGGGGCCGACGGCCTGGTCGGGCGGGCCCGCGACGAGCTGGCGGCCGCGGGCCTGCGTCCCCGCCTCCTGCACAGCACCGAGACGGACACACTCACCGCGCGCGAGCGCACCGCCGCCAGCCTCGCCGTCCGGGGCGAGCCGGTCGCCAGGATCGCTGCGGAGCTGCATACCGACGAAGCGGGTGTCGTGCGGCTGCTGTCCGCTGTGTACCGGAAGGTGGGGACCGATCCCTCGGGGCTTGCCGCGGCGTTGGCGCTTCGCTGAAGGGGCGGTGAAAGGGGTGGTTATGTACCTGCGGGTCTGTGGGGGCTGGGCGCGCAGTTCCCCGCGCCCCTTCGGGGCGCTCCCCCTGGCGTCGAGCCGCGTTGCCCCCGCGCCGGTTTACCCCGCGGGCCACGTACCATTGGCGCATGTCCTTCCTCCGCCGCCGCAGCTCCGCCACTCCCGCGGGCCCGGACTTCGATGTCCTGGCCATGGACCCCGGTGACTGGCCCGGCAATCTCGGCGCGGGTCTGCTGCCCGCGCCCGACGGCAGCTGCCAGGGTGTCTTCCTGCGCTACGACCTCTTCGGCGGCCGCGGCCCCGCGATGATCATCGGCAATCTGCCCGAGGGCTCCCCGGCCCGCGAGACGGGCGACGACGAGGTGCCCTTCGAGGTGGCCCAGCTGCTGCTCGCGCTGGAGAACGACGAGGAGATCACCGTCGTCACCACCGAGGACATGCCGGTGATGCAGGGCGACAACCTCCTGATCGTGCGCCGCCTCAAGCTCTCCGAAAGCCGCATCTCCTGCGTGCAGTTCGACCGCAGCGACGGCGTCCTCGTCACCATCGCCGCCTGGGACCGGCCGATCACCGACGATCTGTACGCACTGCTCAAGCCGCTGCCCGCGGAGCTTTTCCAGCAGGGCTGAAGGGCCCCACTCCCGCGCCCCGACCGCATCCGTCCGCATCCGTCCAAGTACCCACCCCTTACGTCCAAGGGGTGGGTTTGTTGTGTGTCTTGCCACTGAGTCATCGGACTTTTAACGTGACCGGACATGACTCCTGGGATCTCACGAAGAACCACCATGAAGTCCGCCGTCGGCGGTGCGGCCGCACTGGCGACGGGTGGAGGCGTACTGGCCGGCACCGCGGGTGCGGCCGAACGCCGACGTGATACGTCCGATGAATCGCTGCTCTGGTATGCGGCGCCCGCCGCCGACTGGGAGCGCGAGGCCCTCCCCATCGGCAACGGCGCACTCGGCGCCATGGTCTTCGGCACGCTCGCATCCGAGCGGCTCCAGTTCAACGAGAAGACCCTGTGGACCGGCGGCCCCGGCTCCCGCGACGGCTACGACTTCGGCAACTGGCGCGAGGCCAGACCGGGCGCCCTCGACGCCGTACGCGAAGAGCTCGACGCGCAGGGCAGCCTCGGCCCCGACGCCGTCGCGGCGAAGCTCGGCCAGGCGCGGCGCGGCTACGGCGCCCACCAGACCTTCGGCGACCTGCACATCGACATACCGGGCGCGCCGGACACCCCCGACGCCACTTACCGCCGCGCCCTCGACCTCCGCCGGGGCCTGGCGACCGTCACGTACACCCACCAACAGGTGCGCCACGAGCGGGAGTTCTTCGCCTGCCACCCTGACGGCGTGCTCGTCGGGCGGCTGACCGCGGACCGCCCCGCGAGCGTGACCTGCACCCTGCGCCACACCTCGCCACGCACCGACTTCACCGTCACCGCCGACGGCGACCGGCTGACCGTACGCGGTGAACTCGCCGACAACGGGCTGAAGTTCGAGGCGCAGCTGCGGGTCGTGCACCAGGGCGGCAAGCGCACCGCGAACGCCGACGGCAGCATCACCGTCAGCGGCGCCGACCACGTCTGGTTCGCGCTCGCCGCGGGCACCGACTACGCCGACACCTACCCCGCCTACCGCGGCGACGACCCGCACGCCACCGTCACCCGCACCGTCGACGAGGCCGTCGCCCGAGGGCACGGCGTGCTGCGCGCCCGCCATCTGCGCGACCACGGCGACCTGTTCGGCCGCGTCGCCCTCGACATCGGCCAGGCCATGCCCGCCGACGTCCCCACCGACCGGCTGCTCAAGGGATATGGGGGAGGCGCGAGCGCGTCCGACCGCGCCCTGGAAGCCCTCTTCTTCCAGTACGGGCGCTACCTCCTCATCGCCTCGTCGCGCGCGGGATCGCTGCCCGCCAACCTCCAGGGCGTGTGGAACAACAGCACCACCCCGCCCTGGTCGGCCGACTACCACACCAACATCAACCTCCAGATGAACTACTGGCTCGCCGAGGCCGCGGGCCTCCCCGAGACGACCACGCCGTACGACCGTTTCGTCGAGGCACTGCGGGAGCCGGGCCGGCGTACCGCCAAGGAGATGTTCGGCTCACGGGGCTGGGTCGTGCACAACGAGACCAACCCCTACGGCTTCACCGGCGTGCACGACTGGTCGACCGCCTTCTGGTTCCCCGAGGCGGCCGCCTGGCTCACCGCGCAGCTCTACGAGCACTACCGCTTCGGTGGCTCCACGGACTATCTGCGCTCCACCGCCTACCCGGCGATGAAGGAGGCCGCCGAGTTCTGGCTCGACAACCTGCGCACCGACCCGCGCGACGGCACCCTCGTCGCCACCCCCAGCTACTCGCCCGAACACGGCGACTTCACCGCGGGCGACTCCATGGCCCAGCAGATCGTCCACGACCTGCTCACCAACACCCTGGAGGCCGCCCGCGTCCTGGGCGACTCGGCCGCGTTCCGTGCCGAACTCGAAAAGACCCTCGGCAAGCTCGACCCCGGCCTGCGCATCGGCTCCTGGGGGCAACTCCAGGAGTGGAAGGCCGACTTGGACGACAGGACCGACGACCACCGGCACGTCTCCCACCTCTACGCCCTGCACCCCGGACGGCAGATCAAGCCCGGCAGCAAGTGGGCGGACGCCGCGAAGGTGTCGCTGACCGCGCGCGGCGACGGCGGCACCGGCTGGTCCAAGGCGTGGAAGGTCAACTTCTGGGCACGCCTGCGCGACGGCGACCACGCGCACAAGATGCTGAGCGAGCAGCTCAAGTCCTCGACGCTGCCCAACCTCTGGGACACCCACCCGCCGTTCCAGATCGACGGCAACTTCGGTGCGACATCGGGTGTCGTGGAGATGCTCCTGCAGAGCCAGCACGACGTCATCGAGGTGCTGCCCGCACTGCCCGCGAGCTGGCCCGACGGATCGGTGCGCGGGCTGCGGGCGCGCGGCGGGGCACGGCTCGACATCGAGTGGTCGGGCGGCCGCGCCACCCGCATCGTGCTCACCGCCTCGCGCACGCGTGAACTGACCGTGCGCAGCGGCCTGTTGAGCGGCGGCGAGAAGACGTTCAAGGCGCGGGCGGGGGAGCGGTACGTCTTCGACTGAGTCACCGTCAGTTCGGCCCGCGCATACGCCAGGGCCGGGCCTGCCCCCACGCAGACCCGGCCCCGACTGACCTTGGCGGCTCCAGCGGCTCTAGGAGGCCGACGACACCACCCGTACGTCGGCCGCCCGCACATACGCCACGCGGTGCCCGAACTGGACCTCGTAGTACGTGTCCTTGCCGCGCACCACCTTGTGCGGCGCCGTGTCGAACGTCGGGGCGTAGAAGTACTCGCCCGGCATCTTGTCGCCGACCGCGTACTTCTGTCCTGCCAGGAGCTTGTACGGCAGCGGGGTGACCGGCTGCGCGGGTACGCCCGCCGGGTACGCCTCCTTCTCCGGGTAGGCGCGGCCGTAGACCGGGACGCTCTCCGCCCCGGACTTGGGCGTGATCACGGGCCCGGCCGCGTCGAGGGCGGTCGGCTGCTCCTTCGGGTTCTTGAACCAGGCCTTCTGGCCCAGGTACCAGACGGCCGTCCAGTCGCCCTTGCGGTCGGCGACCGCGTACTGCTGGCCGGTGGAGAGCCGGGCGCCGACGTCGTTCACGCCGATCGTCGAGTCACCGCCGCCGGGCCGCAGGCCGATGTCCTTGATCAGCGGTGCGTCGTCGCGCGGCTCGGTGTGCACCCGCACCGCCGCGGAGCCGTGCGTCTCGCACTTCTCGCCCGGCTTGACGCAACCCGTGTACTCCGGCCGGTTCTTGGCGTACTCGGGCGCCACCGTCACCAGGCCGCCGTCCGGGCCCGCCGTGCGCACGAACGGCTTGCCCATCAGCGTGAAGTAGTGCTGCCAGTCCCAGTACGGGCCGGGGTCGGTGTGCATGCCCGCGATCGTCGACGGCACCGTGCCCTGGACGTTGTCGTGACCGATGATGTGCTGGCGGTCCAGCGGGATGTCGTACTTCTTGGCGAGGTACTTCACCAGACGGGCCGACGAGCGGTACATCGCCTCGGTGTACCAACTGTCGGGCTGGGCGAGGAATCCCTCGTGCTCCAGGCCGATCGACTTGGCGTTGACGTACCAGTTGCCCGCGTGCCAGGCCACGTCCTTCGCCTTCACGTGCTGGGCGATGTGCCCGTCGGTGGAGCGCAGGGTGTACTGCCAGGACACATAGGTGGGGTCCTGCACCATGTTGAGGACGCCTTCCCAGCGTCCCTCGGTGTCATGGATGACGATCGTGTCGATGCTCTGGCTCTTGGGTCGGTTCGACAGATCGTGGTTGCCGTAGTCGTCGTTGCCGTTCGGGTCCTTGAACTCCTCGTACGGCGCCGGGATCCACTCGCACGACACCGTCGGCGGGCACTCGGTCTCGCCCGCGGCCGCCTTCCGCAGCCCCATGCCGCGCACCTGCGCCGCGTCCGGCCGCAGGCCGCTGTCCGCCGCGAGCGCCACGCGCTGCCCGGCGTCCGTGGTGCGCGCCTGGCCGTCGCGGATGACCGCGAACACGTCATTGGCGTACGTCGCCGCGGTGGCCTGGTCGTCCGCTCCGGAGAAGCGGGCGATCGCGCCGTACCAGTCGGCCGGGTCGTCGCTGAGCGGCTTGCCGAGCTTCTTCTGAGCGGCGGCGAGCAGGGCGGCTCCGCCGCGCACGTTGGCCGCGGGGTCGCTGCGCAGGCGCTCGGCGGAGAGGCCGCTGAGTTCGGCGGCGCGGGGCAACGTCTTGAGCCGGGCGGGGAGTTGGGAGTTCTCCGGCACCGTGGCCGTCGACTCCTTCCCCTCCTTTCCCTCCTTCGGCTCCTTTGGCTTCAGTACGCCCCGTGAGGCGTCGCCGCGGGGGTCCTCCGTGCTTTCGCTGTGATGCGGTGCGCCGGCGATTGCGATGGCGGTGCTCGCGTCGGTGAGGTGCATCGGGCCGTAGCCGCCGGTGACGCTCGGCGCGCCGCCGTGCGCGTCCCAGCGGGACTGCAGATAGGAGACGCCGAGCAGCACGCTCCGGGGCACCTGGTACTCGGCGGCGGCAGAGGCGAAGGCGTCCTGCAGCCGGGCCGACGCGGCGGGGGCGGCGGCGCCGGACGACGGTGCGGCACCGAGCAGCGGGAACAGCAGACCGGCGGAGACAAGGGCGCCCGCGGCCCTGACGGATCGTCTGCGGGTGGCAGGGGTGCGGGCGGTGGCGGATCCTCGCAATGCAGCCTCCTGGGACGGTGAAGCGTGATGGGGCGTGCGGGGCCGGGCGTGCGTCAGTGGTACCGGCTCCCCGACGATCCGTCAATCATGCCCAGGCACAAGGATTTCCCATGTCAGCGCCGGTCCGGGCGGGTTTCGCCCGAAGAGGCCGCACGGCCTGCGACGCGTCAGTGGAATGGACCAATGAGCAGCGGGAACACGGCGATGACCACAGGGCGGACACCCGTCCCTGCCAGAGGTCCGGTCCACCTGTTCGGGGGAGAGGCGCGGGAGAGTCCGGCGGCCAAGCCTGGTGGTGTTGCACCCAGGATGAGCCGACACTGTCAGCCGCCGGACGGTTCGTGCACGATGGTGATCATGACGAACAGCACGCACACCACGCACACCACGCACACCATGCAGGCCATGACCATTCCCGAGTTCGGCACCGCGGACGTTCTGCGCCTCGCCGAGGTCAAGACGCCCGAGCCCGGTCCGGGCCAGGTGGCGATCGAGGTGGCGTACGCGGGCGTCAACTTCGCCGAGGTCCTCTTCCGGCAGGGCGTGGTGGACGTACCGCTGCCGTACGTACCCGGGATCGAGGTGTCAGGTCACGTACGGGCGCTGGGCGAAGGGGTCGAGGGGCTGACCGTGGGCCAGCCGGTCGCCGCCCTGACCATCGTCGACGGCGGCGGCTACGGCGAGGTCGTGACCACGGCGGCGGAACTCGTCGCCCCGCTGGACGGTTCGGGCCTCGGCCTCGATGTCGCGGCGGTGCTTCCGTCGAACAGCACCACCGCGTTCCTGGTGCTCGAACGGGTGGCCAGGCTGCAGCGCGGTGAGAGCGTCCTGGTGCACGCGGCGGCCGGCGGCGTGGGCAGTCAGCTCGGCCAGGTCGCCCGGCTGCTCGGCGCGGGCCGGGTCGTCGGCACGGTGGGCAGCGCGGCGAAGATCGATGTCGCCAAGGGCTTCGGCTACGACGAGGTGATCCTGCGCGACGAGCTCGCCGGCGCGGGGGAGTTCGACATCGTGGTCGACATGGTCGGCGGGCCCGCCCGCCGGGCCGGCCTGGACGCGCTCGCCCCGATGGGCCGACTGATCGTCATGGGCAACGCGTCGGGCGCCGATGACGTCGCGGTCCCCGCCAACGAACTGTGGTTCACCAACAAGACGGTCTCCGGCTTCAACCTCGCCGCGTTCTCCGGAGCCTTCCCCGCGGACGCGGGCCGCGCACTGCGCCGCGCGATCGCCGCGGCCGCGAGCGGGCAACTGAGCGTACGCATCGAGGAACTGCCCCTGACCCGTGCCGCGGAGGCCCACCACCGCATCGAGTCGGGCTCGACCACAGGCAAGCTGGTGCTCGCGGTGGGGGCTGACGACACGGTCTGAGACCGGTTGGTTGGGGGCGCCGGAGGGGCCTGGGGCCGGTTGGTCGTGGCTGCCGGTACGGTCTGAGGCTGGTCGGTCGTGGCCGTCGGAAGGGTCTGAGACGGTCGGTTAGGGGCGCCGGAAGGATCTGGGGCCGGTCGGTCGGAGCCGCCGGAACGGTCTGAGACCGGTTGGTTGGGTGCGCCGGAAGGGTCTGGGGCCGGTTGGTCGTGGCCGCCGGAACGGTCTGCGGCCGGGCCGCCGCGTGGCCCGGTGGCGCGTGCCCGTGGTGATCCTCCGGCAAGGACGACGTCCGGCGCGGATCGTCCGGCAAGGATGGCGGCGCGGCTGTCGGCGGACATCGGCTCGCCGATCGGCCGTCGACGGATACTGGCCCCCGAGCCGACCGGCTCGGCGGCCGCCGCCCATGCCCTTCCGGTGCGCCGCCGGGACTGTCGCCGAGCTGCCGGACCTGCGTCAGGCCCCCGGTTTGCGGACGATCAGCGTGGGCTCACTCGGGCTCTGCCGGACCCGCCTCAGGCCTCCGGTTTGCGGACGATCAGCGTGGGCTCACTCGGGCTCTGCCGGACTCGCGTCAGGCCCCCGGCTCGCGGAGGATCAGCGTGGGCTCACTTCGGCTTGGCCCGCCCCGCCTCAAGCCCCCCGGCTTGCGGACGTTCAGCGTGGGCTCACTCGGGCTCTGCCCGCCCCGCGTGGCGGTCGACCTGCCGTTCCACCTCGCGTGCCTCCTCGGTCAGCATCTGAAGCCTGGCCTCGGCCTGGTCCGCGCGGGCCTGGATGCGTGCCGTGTCGTCGGCGATGACCCGGCAGGCCAGATCCATGGCGGCGTCGACGTCTTCGGGGGAACCGCGCTCCGCCAGCTCCTCCAGGGCGCTCTTGACCGCGGGGATGCCGCCGCGTGCGTGGATGTCGTTCCAGAACTCATAGTCCATCCGGGCATTTTGACGCATCCCCGGGGTGCTCGCGGACGCAGCCCGCGACAAGCTCGTACGCGATCGCGGTACTACGCCCGCAAGCCCTGCAGCACCTCCTGGCAGGCGGCCCCCGCACGGCTCGTCGCCCCCGCGCAGAGGCGGCAGTGCTCATGGTGCGGCGCGTGCCGGGCGCACAGTTCATGGCTGCGCTCGCAGGCGATCACGCACGCCTCCAACTGCGCGGTCAGCAGCGCGTGGCCGCCGTCCGAGCCGCGCGTCAGGACGCGCCGCGTGGCGGCCGCCACGTCGGCGCAGTCCAGGTCGCGGTTGATGGCGTCGCGCAGTTCATCGGCTTCTTTCGCGGCGAGCATGCCGGCCGCGCACGCCGCCACGGCCTGTTCGCACGCCGAGAGGGAGTCGGCGGCGCCGGCGAGCATCTGGTTGTCGAGGTGGTCGGCCCGAGAGGTAAGGCTGTCGAACAACTCGCGTGTCTGGAGCATCGCGTCTCCAACGGAGTCGGGGCGGGAGCAAGGAGAGCGTGCACTCCCGGTCTCTCGACGCTAGTCCTGGCCGCCGCCCGGGTGAAGGGCGTGGGCCGGACCGATCGACGCCGTTCCCCGCCACGCCTTTCATGTGGCGTACGTCACAAAGGAATCGCGGATCGGAGGGAACTCTTCCGTCGCTTCGGCCGACTCATGGACCGGCCCGATGACGGCCGACCGCGTCCGTACGCCCCGTGACCCAGGAGAGCCCCGCATGTCCGCCGAACCCACACTTCTCGCCCCGGACGACGGGCAGGAGACCCCGGGGGATGCTCCCTCCGCAGGCCGGTCCGGATGGGCGTCGCTGCGTCCGCTGGTACTGCGGCTGCACTTCTACGCCGGGGTGCTCATCGCGCCCTTCCTTCTCGTCGCCGCCACGACGGGACTTCTCTACGCCTGTTCCTTCCAGGCCGAGAAGATCGTGTACGACCATGAAATGCGCGTCCCTGTGAGCGCGAACGGCACCGAACTCCCCGTCTCGCGGCAGGTGGCCGCCGCCCGCAAGGCGTACCCCGAAGGCGAGATCGGCGCGGTGCGCCCCTCGCCGGAGGAGGGCGCCACCACGCGTGTCCTGCTGACCGGAGTGCCCGGCGTGGACGAAGACCGCAAGCTCGCCGTCTTCGTGAACCCGTACAACGGAGAAGTCCGCGGCGCCCTTGAGCAGTACGGCTCCACCGGCGCCCTGCCGCTGCGCACCTGGATCTCCGAACTCCACCGCAATCTGCACCTCGGCGAGCCCGGCCGGCTGTACAGCGAACTCGCCGCCAGCTGGCTGTGGGTGATCGCAGGCGGCGGTCTCGTCCTGTGGTTCGGACGGCGAAGGGCCCGCCGCAAGCTGCGCGGCACCACCGGCCGCCGGCGCACGCTGTCACTGCACGGCTCGGTCGGCGTATGGGCCGCCGCCGGACTGATCTTCCTGTCGGCGACGGGCCTCACCTGGTCGACGTACGCCGGAGAGAGCATCAGCGACCTGCGCGAGGCCATCGGGCAGACGACACCGACGGTGACGGCGGGGGTCGCGGGCGGCGGCGGGGAACACGCCGAGCACGACGCGTCCGGCTCGGCGGGCGCCGCGAAGGGCGACGACGTCGGCCTGGACGCCGTACTGAAGACGGCCCGCTCCGAGGGGCTCGGCAACCCGGTGGAGATCGTCGCGCCCGCCGACGCGTCATCTGCGTACGTCGTCAGCCAGGTCCAGCGCGGCTGGCCCACCAAGCAGGACTCCGTCGCCATCGACCCGGCCACCGGCGAGGTCACCGACGTACAGCGGTTCGCCGACTATCCCGTGCTCGCCAAGCTCACCCGCTGGGGCATCGACGCGCACACCGGCGTCCTGTTCGGCCTCGCCAACCAGATCGCCCTCGCCGCGCTCGCCCTCTGCCTGATCCTGCTGATCGTGTGGGGCTACCGCATGTGGTGGCAGCGCGGCCGCGGCACCGCCTTCGGCCGCCCACTGCCGCGCGGGGCATGGCAGAACGTCCCCGCTTACGTCCTGGTCCCGCTGATGGCGGCGATCGCCGCACTCGGCTACTTCGTCCCGCTGCTCGGCATCCCCCTGGCCGCCTTCCTCGCCGTGGACATCGTCCTGGGAGAGATCGCCTACCGCCGCGGGCGGCGGAGCTACGCCTGAGCGAAGCCCGTCGCCCGCAGGACGGGTGAAACAGACGACGTCGAGCCGGACCGGCGCGAGGAGGCCACCTGGCCGGAGGCACGCCGCGTCGAGTCGTACGGTAGGCGGATGGTCCCCCTGGCCGTACGCGTCGTGAAGCGACTGGTGGCCCTCGACGCCGAGTTGGGTGCGAGGGCGGCCTTGCCCGTCGTGCGCGAGGCGATGCGGCGCCTGCCGGAGCTGTCCGTCGATCCCCGAGCCCTGCGCCACCAGGACAGCGACCGGCTCGCGGCGCTCGCCGAGCTGTGCGAGGTCGTCGGCTGGATCCTCTTCGACGCGGGCCGCTACCGTGCGGCCCACCGGATGAACGTCCGCGCGGCGGCCCTGGCCGAACTCTGCGGAGACCGCTGGATGGCCCGCTTCGTGTTCCTGAACCACAGCATGCTCAAGGCCCACACCGGAGAACCACGGGCCGCCCTGGACGCCGTCGCCCGTACGGCCGGGGTGCGGGCCATGCCCGCGCGGGTCGGCAGTCTCGTCCTGGTGCGGCAGGCCCACGCGGTCGCCATGCTGGGCGGCCGCAGCGAGGCCCTGGAGCTGATCTCCCGCGCGCACAGCCGGTTCCTGGACGGCGTCTCGCGCCACGATCCGCCCTGGGCCTGGTGGTTCGACGAGACCGAACTCCTCGGCCACCAGGGCTGGGTCCAGGCCAGACTGGGCCGCTGGGGCCGGGCCGTCCCTTTGTTGCACCGTGCCGCCACCGCGCCTGGACCGTCCTACCGCAAGCTGTTCACGGCGCAGCTCCTCGCGGCCCTCGTGGGGGCGGGGGCCTGGAGCGAGGCGGAAGATCTCATCGCGGAGATCGCTCCTGACGCCGCCCGCATCGGTTCCGTACGCACGACCGAGACACTCGGCGGAACGGCGACCCGGCTGCGCGGGCGTACGGACGTGCCGACCTCGCTGCGGGACGCGGCGGTCTTCCTCCTGGAGTCGCTGCCGGGTGGTGCCGGCGGCGCGAGGCGGTAGCCCGGTGCCGACCCGCCTCAGCCCGGCGCCGCGAGCCCGCTCAACCGGAGCTGAGTCTCACGGAGTCGGGCCTGCTGGGCGGCGAGGCGTCCGGCCAGGGCGTCAAGGTCGGCCCGCAGCCCCGGGCACATCTCCAGGGAAGTGCCGTGCTCGCCGGTGCGGGCGCAGTCGAGGTAGTGCTGGATGGTCGCGGTCCCGAGGCCGGCGGAGATCATCGTCCGGATCTGGGCGACGCGGGTGACATCGGACGCGGAGTAGTCCCGGTACCCGCTGCTGTTGCGATCCGGAACCAGCAGTCCCCGCTCCTCGTAGTGGCGCAGCGCCCGCGCGCTCACGCCGGTCAGATCGGCGAGTTCGCTGATCAGCACCGTCGATTCCCCTCATCGGATTGACTCGGATTGGCTTGACTCGGATTGATACGGCTTGACCTTCACGCCGGCGTGAAGCCATACCGTCCTGCGACATGACCCTTCGAACAACGCAGCGGCGCGCCTCGATCATCCACGGGTACGGAGCCTCCCCCGAAGACCACTGGTTCGGCTGGCTCGCCGGGCAGCTCGACGCGGGCGGCATCCCCGCCGGCGTCCCGGCTCTTCCGAACCCGCTGGACCCGGACCCCGCACAGTGGACGGAGGCCGTACGCGCCGACGTGGGAGTCCCCGACCAGGACTCGATCGTCGTCGCGCACAGCCTCGGCTGCCTGACCGTGCTGCGCCATCTGCGTTCGCTCCCAGAACCCTGGCAGTTGGGCACCCTCGTACTCGTCGCCGGGTTCGTCGACCGACTGCCCGCGCTCCCGGACCTGGACGCCTACATCGGGGACGGCTGTGACGTGGCAGGGCTGAGCGGCCGCATCGGTCGGCTCACCGTCATCCGGTCGGACGCGGACCCGTACGTACCCATCGGCCACACCGACCGCCTTGCCGGTCTCCTGGGGACCTCCGCGGACGTCGTCCCCGGAGCCGGTCATTTCCTGGCCTCCGACGGCGTCACTTCGCTCCGCGAGGCGCGTGAGGCCATCGCGGCGGTTTGACCGTCCGTCCGTCCGTCCTCTTGGCCTGTTCCTCAGGCCGAGGCCGGCTCCAGTGGAGTCGTGCGGGCCGATTCCAGATGTTGTTTGAGCGCCGCGAGCGTGGCCCGCATCCCGCGTTCGTTGTGGTCGGCGCGGGGACCCGTGCGCAGACCCGCCTCGCCGAGCCGGGTCGCCAGGGCGCCGAAGGGACCGACGCGCAGATCGCGCCAGGTCTCTTCCACGAGCGTGCCGCTCTCGGTGGGCGTCAGCGTGAAGCTCCAACGGGACAGCGGCACACCCACCTTGACCTCCCAGGCCAGGGAGCGACCGGGCTCGGCCCGGGTGATGGTGCAGCGGGTGGTCCAGCGGACGCGGTCCTTGCGGTTGGCGCCCTCGAACCGGGCGCCCGCCTCGGCCCGCGTGGCACCGCCGATCCAGCGTCCGCCGGTGCACTCGGGGCTCCACTCGCCCATCCTGGTCACATCGGCCAGGGCCGCCCAGGCCACGTCCGGGGAGACCGCGATCTCTTCTCGTACGGTGACGGTCCTGCGCTTGCCCATGCTGCTGCTTCCTTCGGTGATTCCGTCGGTGTTTCCGCCGGTGTTCTTGCCCCGCGCCACGACGCGGGTGCCGCGCGCGGGCACCAGCGTGACATGCCGCATCCGCGGCTTCTCCGGCGCCGGGTCCGGCACGGTCAGATCGGACCGCTCCAGCACCTCACGGATGATCACTTTCATTTCCAGCAGGGCGAGTTGGGCGCCCACGCAGTAGCGCCGACCGCCGCCGAAAGGCATCCACGACTGCTGTGCGCGGGCGGCCTCCTCGCCCAGGAAACGCTCGGGCCGGAACTCGTCCGGCCGCGGGAAGGCGTCCGGGTCCCGGTGGATCAGGGAGATCAGCGGTCCGGCGTACCAGCCCGCCGGAACCTCGTACGCGCCGAGCTTCAGCGGGACGTCGAGGAGGCGCGGAGCGTCGTACACCACAGGACGGGAGCGCAGCGCCTCCTTTACCACCGCGTCCAAGTACCGCTCGTCCGCGCCGAGTTCGAGCTCGGCGCGCAGTTTCGCGAGGACTTCAGGGGTGCGCAGGAGGCGTTCGAAGGCCCAGGCGAGCCCCGTCGCCGTGGTCTCGTGGCCGGCCTCGAGCAAGGTGATCAGCTCGTCACGCAACTCCTGGTCGCCGAGGGGAGTGCCGTCCTCGTCGCGGGCTTCCAGGAGGCGGGAGAGTACGTCGGTCGCGCCGGGCACCGGCTCGCGGCGCCGCCGCGCGATCTCCTCGTACAGGATCGCGTCCACCGCGTCGCGCACCCGCAGGAACCGTGTGGTCGGCAGGAACGTCATCCGGCGCAGCACCGGGGACGTCTGGGTCCAGGCGCTCACCCGGGGCGGGGTCATGAGGAGCGCCGCCGACCCGCCGACCTCGATCAACTCCGGTATCAGGGCGCGCAGTCGGTCGAGGCGGGTGGCGTCGCGGATGCCGAAGACCAGACGCAGGATGACTTCGAGGGTGATGTTCTGCAGGGAATCGCGCAGGACGAACGGCCGGTCGTGCGGCCAGCGCGCGATCTCCGCGGCGGCGATGTCGGCTATCTCCTGCCGGTAGCGGGCGATGGACTTGCCGTGCAGCGGCGGGCTGAGCAGACGCCGGTGCCGCCACCACGGGTCGCCGTCCAGGCTGAGCAGCGAGTGCTTGCCGACCATCGGCTCCAGGAACTGCCGCCGCACCTCGCCGGCGCGCCCGCCGCCCGCGTCGACGGCGTAGATCTCCGCTGCCAACTCGGCGTTCGTGACGAGCACTTCGGGTGGGAAGCCGAGGAAGCGGACCTGGAACGCGGGTCCGTAGCGCCGCTGGGCGGCGCGCGTGAAGCGGCCCGGCGCGGCGAGGAACAGCACCGTCTGGATCGGCGCGGGCAGGCGCGGGCCCGGAGGCGGAGAGGCGGGAGTCATCGGCACGCTCCTCGTCGGTGAGGTCGATGCGAAGGTCCGAACAGCCAACAGGGACTGAACAGCCAACCGAGACTGAACACTTGTACTGTACGGATGTACGGGACGGCTGTATAGATTGGGCTCATGCCGAAGCAGCCGTCATCCGCAGCACCCACGCCCGCACCCATGCCCGCACCCACGCCCGTACCGAAGTCGAGAAGCCACCGAGACAAGATCCTGGACGGGGCGCTCCGCTGCCTTCAGGAGAAGGGGTACGCGCGCACGACGGCGCGCGATGTCGCCGAGGCGTCCGGCGCCGGACTCGGCTCGATCGGCTATCACTTCGGCGGCATGGAGGGCCTGCTCGACGAGGCGCTCGGCCGGTGCTTCGAGGTGTGGACGGCCCGCGTGCGCGACGCGGTCTCCGCGAGCGCCGGTCACGGCCCTCGGGCGCAGTTGGAGTCGGCGCTCGTCGCGCTGATCGACTCGTTCGACGAGCTGCGGCCCATGGTGGTCAGCTATATCGAGGCGTTCCCGCCGGCCGTGCGGTCCGTCGCCCTGCGCGAGCGGCTCGCCGCCGGTTACGCGGAGGCGCGCCGGGCGGGCTTCGCGATGACCGCCGATGCCTGCGCCGAGCTGGGGATCGCGCCGCCTCCCGGTGCCGAGGTCGTCTCCTCGGTGGTCATCGCGCTGTGCGACGGCCTGATGCTGCAGTGGATCGCCGACCCGGAGGCCACGCCGGACGCGCACGAGGTCCTGGACGCGCTGACGCTGCTTGCCCCGTTCCTCAGGCCTGCGGACTGAGCCCGGCGGCGGCCGTCCGCGCGACCTCCGCGGGGTCGGTGGCGATGCCGCGCTCGTAGGCCTCCGTGAAGGCCGCCGGGCCCAGGGCCGCGAGCGCCGCCTCGGTGACCCGGTCGACGTCGGCCCGCTCGGACTCCGGCAGCGGGGCGTGCACGCTGCGGCGCGCCGCGGTCGCCGCGCCGAGGAGCAGGGCGGCGTGCCGGGCGCCGCCCGCCTCACCGCTCAGCGCCGCCGCACCGGCCAGGCCCTCCAGGGAGAGGGCCAGGGCGCGCGGCTCGCCGAGGGAGAGCGCGAGCCGCAGCCCTCGCAGCTGGTGCGCCGTCGCCCCCGGCCCGTCGCCGCGCAGCTCGGCGACGAGGCCGAGCTCCGTGCACAGCAGGTGGGCCCCGGCCTCCGATGACGGATATCCGTCACGCAGGCGCGCCAGGTACGCCTGCGCCCCATCGAGGTCGCCGGACCGGCGTGCGCCGAGGGCGAGCCCCATCAGGGCATGGACCTCGCCGTACAGATAGCCCTGCCCGACGGCCAACCGGCGGGCCCGCTCGTGCAGTTCGCGCGCCTGGTCCCAGTCCCGGGCCGGCAGCGCGAGCCTGCCGAGGCCGGAGAGCCGCGCGGAGATCTCGGTCGCAAGGCCAAGCTCCTCCGCGATGCCGAGACCCTCCCGCTGACGGCGCTCGGCGTCCGCGTAGTCGCCCCTGATCTCGGCGAGCGCGGCGAGCGGCGTCACGGTCTGCAACTCACCCCAGCGGTCGCCGAGTTCACGGAAGAGCTCGGCGCCCCGCGCCCCGTCCCGCTCGATGACGGCCAGGTCGCCCCGGGCCAGCGCGTGGATCGCGGCAAGCGCGAGGGCGGCGGCGGTGCCCCAGCGGTCGCCGGTGGCGGTGAAGTGGTCGAGCACCTGCCGGTTGACCTTTTCACCGGCGACGGTGTCGCCCGAGCTGAACAGCGCGTACGCATAGAGCCATTGGGGCCGGCCAACGTCGTGCTGGATCGAGGACTCGACCGGCGGCATCGGCGGCATGAGCGGCGCGGTGCGCTCCCGCGATTCCCCGGTCAGCAACCCGAACGCCGCGTGCAGCAGGCGCGGTTCGGCCGCGGTCGCGTCCACGGCGCACACCGCGGCCAGGGCGGTGCGGGCCTCGTTGAGACGGCCGCGCAGCAGCCACCACCAGGAGAGGGCGGTGGCCAGGCGGACCGCCGTTTCGGTCGTGCCGTCGGACGCCGCGCGCCGGACCGCGTGGTCGAGGGCCTCCCGCAGGTTGGCGGCCTCGGCGTCGAGGCGCGCGAGCCACTCCCGTTGCGCGGCGCCGCGCAGGTGCGGATCGGCGCGCTCGGCCAGCTCCAGATAGTGGCTCGCATGCCGGTCGCGTACGCCGCTGACGTCCGCCGTCTCGTGCAGGCGCTCCGTCGCGTACGCCGCAACGGATTCCAGCAGCCGGTAACGCGGACCGGTGTCGGCGGTTCCGTCCACCGGGGACACCGGGGACACCAGGAACACCAGCGACCGGTCGACGAGCCGGGCCAGGAGATCAAGGACCTCGACCTGCGCCACGTCGCCGCCCGCGCAGACCGCCTCGGCGGCGTCCAGGGTGCAGCCGTCACGGTGGACGGCCAGGCGGCACAGCACGGTGCGCTCGGGCGGCGAGAGCAGCTCCCAGCTCCAGTCGATGACGGCCCGCAGGGTCTGCTGCCGGGCGGGCGCGCCGCGCTGCCCGGCGGTGAGCACCCGGAAGCGGTCACCAAGGCGTGCGGCCAACTCCCTTACGCCCAGGGCGCGGACGCGGGTGGCGGCCAGTTCGAGGGCGAGCGGGATGCCGTCGAGGCGGCGACAGATCTCCGCCACGGCGTCCCGCGTCGCGGGGTCGGCGCCGTCGAGCGTGAATCCGGGCGCCGATGCGGTGGCGCGAGCCACGAACAGCCGTATGGACTCGGGCAGTTGCAGCGGTTCGACGGCGTACACCGACTCGCCCGTCAGCCCCAGCGGCTCCTGGCTCGTGGCCAGGACGCGCAGGCCGGGCGCGGCGCCGAGCAGCAGGCCCGTCAGCTCGGCGACCGGCTCCACGAGGTGCTCGCAGTTGTCGAGGACGAGGAGCAGCCGCC
The DNA here is from genome assembly GCF_042740015.1 of Streptomyces sp. NPDC059037. NCBI lineage: Bacteria > Bacillati > Actinomycetota > Actinomycetes > Kitasatosporales > Streptomycetaceae > Streptomyces > Streptomyces sp. NPDC059037. Next base: position 1,212 of record NZ_JBHYIG010000171.1, on the reverse strand, counting down.
GGTCGCGCAGCGCGGCGGCGAGTCGTTCGGCGGGGGCGCGGCCCGGCAGTCCGGCAGGGGTGTCCTCGCGGATGCCCAGCGCGGCGGAGATCACCGACACAAGGTCATCGACGCCGCCATCGCGCCGACCGGCGAGCTCGACAAACCGCACCTCACCGGCGTCACGGCCGCACCGCGCGGCGGCCTCCACGGCGAGCCGCGTCTTCCCGACGCCACCCGGCCCGGTGAGAGTCACCAGCCGCGCGGCGCCCAGGAGTTGACGAACCTCGTCCAGCGCAGGCGCGCGACCGACCAGCTCGGTGAGCGGACTGGGAAGACCGGACCGTGCGGACACGCCCTCGGAAGCACGGTCAGTACTGCCCACGCCGACCGGGCCAATCGCACCGCCCGAGCCGCTGCCGGCATACGCGCCCCCCGCACCGCCGCCCGAGTTGCCCGGATGACGCAAAAGCCCCGGATCCTGCCGCAGGATCGCCTCGCGGAGTGCCGTCACCTCCGGCCCCGGATCCAGGCTCAGCTCATCAGCGAGGTGCTCCCGCAGTTCCGCGTACGAGGCGAGTGCCTCGCTCTGGCGGCCCGTCAGGTACAGGGCCCGCATCTGGACCGCGCGCAGCCGTTCCCGCAGCGGATGCCGGGCCACCCGGTCGGTCAGTTCCCCGACCAGCAGGGTGTGGTCACCCGATGCCAGGCGCGCCTCGGCCTGTTCCTCGATCACTCCCAGATGCTGTTCCGCGAGGCGGTGTGCCGCGGCGCGTACGAACTCCTCGTCCGCGAAGTCCGCGTACGCGGGCCCGCGCCACAACTCCAGCGCCTGGCTGAGCAGTCCGGAGCGCAGGCGCGGATCGTCCGTCGTCCGGGCCTCGGCCACCAGGTCCCGGAAGCGGTGTGCGTCGACCTCGTCCCCGGCCGCGTCGACGCGCAGCCGGTAGCCGGGTGTCTGGCGCACGACACGGTCGCCGCCCAGCGCCCTGCGCAGCTGGGACACCTTGGACTGCAGGGCGTTGGCGGGATGGCCCGGCGGCTGCTCTCCCCAGAGGTCGTCGATGAGCCGGTCGGCCGAGACCGGCCGCCCCTCGTGGACGAGAAGATCGGCGAGCAGCGCCCTGACCTTCGCCTCGGGAACCCTGACCGGTTCCCCCTCGTCGTCCCACACCGTCAGTGGACCGAGCACCCCGAACCGCATACGCGCCACCGTACACAGCGCACGTCCGA
>NZ_JBHYIG010000170.1:0-21593 GCF_042740015.1 Streptomyces sp. NPDC059037 | reverse complement strand
CGTCCCGCTCCCCTACCGTGCACCCCCACTGTTGGGCGCCGGGGGGGCGCGGGGGGGGGGTTGTTCCGTATATTTGTGGACCGCCCCCTAAAAATTCCCCTAGGGCGCACATCACCGGCTCGCACTCACACGCCGGGTATCTCCCGCGCCTGGAACGCGTTGCGCACCGCGTCCGCCGCGCCCTTGCCGTACATCTTCTGCGCGGTCGCGATCGTCGTCACGGCCGCGTCCTCGAAGCTGGTGTCGGGCGCGAAGCCGAACTGGGCGTTGACGATGATCCGGTCCGCGGTGCGGGCACCGAGCCTGCCGCGGATGTCGAAGAGCGCACGGGACCAGATCTCACCGTCCGCGTGCACCTCGCCCTCCCGGTCGGCGTACGTCTTGTCGCTGTCGATGCGACGCAGGCAGTGCGGGGCGTCCGAGTACGAGGCGGAGTCCCAGTCTGCGACACAGGCGAGGTCCGCCTTCGCGGGCCAGCCGTACTTGGCGTCCGCGTACGCGCCGACCGACACCGCCAGATAGTCGCCCCAGGCCTCGCCGATCGACCCGGCCTCCAGGGAGGTGCCGAAGCCGGGCACCTGTGCGTGATGCACGGCGTGCCCGTACTCATGCACGACGACCTCCGCGTCCTCGGCGTCGTCGACACCGCCCTTGCCGAAGCGGATCTCGGCCTTCTTGTCGGTGAAGTAGGAGTTGTCCGCACCCCACTGATTGATACGGACGGGCTGGGCGCGGTCGTTGGCACCCGGCAGCTCGGTCCCGAAGCCGAGACTCTGCAGGTACTCCTGTGACTCGTTGACCCAGAAGTAGGCCATGACCTGCTCGAACTGGTCGTCGTTGCGGTTGTACGTCCCGGCGTCGGCGACCTTGGCGGAGGCACCGGTGTCTGATCTGACGTACGCCCACTTCCCGTTGAGCCCGCCGCTCGCGTCGAGATGGCGCAGGGCGGCGGTGGCGTAGGCGCTCTCGGGAACGGCGCTCGCGGAGTCCTTGGCGTCGACGAGGGTCTGGTCCCCCGACGACTGGACGGGGTTGACCATGAAAACGCGGGCCTGCGGGTCGGCCGAGGCCGAAGCGGGTGCGGCAAGCGTCGCGAGGGCCACGGTGACGGTGGCCGCGGCGAGCAGGCCGCGGGGTGTGCGGCGGACCATGGAACATCCTCCAGGTAGAAGAATGCGGGGGGTGGCAGAGCGCTGCGGGATCTTCCCGCATCCCGGACCCCTTTGGCCAGGGTCCGGCCCTCATGATTCGCTGACCCGCATGAGCCTCACTGTCACCACCTGGTCCCTGGAGCAGACCGCTCCCACCGATCTGCTCCCGGCAGCCGCCCCCGAGGGCGACGACATCCGCATCGTCCGGGCGGAGATCCCCTCCCCCGAGTTCAGCCGCTTCCTCTACGCCTCGGTCGGCGGCGACATCCGCTGGACGGACCGGCTGTCCCTCTCCTACGCCCAGTGGCAGGAGCAGCTGTCGAAGCCGGGCGTCGAGACCTGGGTCGCGTACGAGAAGGGGACGCCGGCCGGATACGTCGAACTGGCGGCGCAGGAGGGCGGGGTCGTCGAGATCGTCTACTTCGGCCTCATCCCCGCGTTCCGGGGGCGGCGGATCGGCGGGCATCTGCTCTCGCAGGGCGTGCGTCGCGCGTGGGACCTGGCCGAGCGGTGGCCGGAGCTGGCTCCGACGAAGCGGGTGTGGCTGCACACGTGCTCCAAGGACGGGGAGCACGCGATGGACAACTATCTGCGGCGGGGCTTCAAGCTTTTCGATACGAAGGTGGAGCAGGAGGCGGATGTGGCTTCGCCTGGGCCTTGGCCGGGGGCGTAGCGAAGCTGATGGCAGGAGGGCGGGGCGGGTTTCAGGCGGGCGAGGGTTCACCGCTCCGCAGTTCGGTGACGACGAGCTGGGCCACCTGATGGGTGGTGTCCTTGGCCTTCGCGGCCCTGACCTCCAAGACCATGCCGCGCCACCAGGCCGCGGCGCCGACGGCAACGATCGCCACACACATCGCGAACGCTGCGGCCGTCCCCCACCAACCCGACCACGCGGCGAAAGCGTAGACAGCCGTGGCGGGCCCCAGCACGAGGCCGCTGATCAGGAGCACCCAGTCCTCGAAGTCCAAGGGGGGCCCGTAGCCGACCATCAGGGTGAAGGGGACCGTCCCACAAATGAGGTTCCCTGAATCTGTGAACGCCTCGCTGTACCAGAGGGCGAACCAACCCACGAGAATCGCGCCCAGGGCTGCCCAGCCGAGCCAGACGGGCCCCCATGGATCCACGCTCAGGGCCGCGAGCACCGCGCGGGCTCCCGCCACCGCCGAGACGGCGAAGACCAGGCCGAGGACGAGTCGATAGTGCAGGCCCACGCCGAAGTCGTAGTCGTCGCCCTGAGGCGGGTCGGCGGCTGTCCCCCAACTTTCTGGAGGCACCTGCTCACCCTGCCACCAGAGGCCGAGCGTCAGCAGGCGGATCCTCACCGGCAGCCGGTCGAACAGGCCCAGCAAGTGCGTACCCATCCCTCCCTCCCTGACCCACGCTTGGCGTACCAGTCCGTAGACGTCGTCCTGCTGTCTCGCCCCGAGCACCGGCTGCGGAGGGAGAGCAGTCAGCCCGCCGATCATCGCGAACCCGAGGAGGTCCCACTCTTCAGGGCCGCTCGACACATTGAGGAGATCTTCCAAGCGCGCCTGGTCAGGCCGGTTCAGGGACACGAGCAGCATCGGCAGGTCCACCGGAAGAACGCCTCGGGCAAGCAGCAGAGCCGCCACCAGCCGAACGTCCAGCCGAACGTCGGCCGGCAACTCCGCGCGGGCGACGGCCTGGCCGACGTACGCGGTCACCGTCCCCATCACGGGCGTGAGAGCGTCGTCAGGTCCTTCGGCGAAGGGACCCCACACGTAGTCGAAGGGCCCGGCCGCAAGTATCGGACCGGCCCACTCCCGTAGCGCCTCCTCCACCTCCCGCTCCGCGACCAGCCCGCCGATCCGGACAGCACACCGCCGAAGCCGTCCGTCCTCTGTGCCCGCGTCCCCGGCCGCGCCCTCGGCCATGACCTGCGCCAACGCCACCGCCGCACGCCCCGTCCCCACCACCCCGAGCGCGTCGACCGCGATCCCGCTCCCCTCCAGCGCCGCTCCTTTCAGCGCGGGCACAGCGATGTCCCCCATGCTCGCCAGCGCGTCGCCCGCCTCCACGTGGTGGCTCAGCTGCAGGGTGAGGAACTCGGCCGCGCGGTGCGATGCCGTCGCGGCGAGGGCGCGGATCGCAGCCCTGCGTACGGGTTCCGGTACCACGGGGTCTGCGGCCAGCGGCTCAAGCAGCGCGAACACCGCATCCGCCAACGCCGTGTGCCCCGTCGCCGCGACGCCCAGCGCCGCCTCCAAGGCCCGGCCCGCCGTATCACCATAGCCCGCGCCGAGCCGACCCCCCGCATCCCGGACCATCTCCCGGATCAAGCCCCCGTCCACATACCGCGCTTCCGCAAGGCACTGGAACGAAAGCAGCTCGTCCCGCGCCCGCAGATCCCTGATCATCGGCGAGCAGTCCCGCCTGGTCACCCCGCACCACAGGCGGACCGTCTCCCGCCACCGCCCGGCGTCCGCGTCGTAGCGGGAGAGCAGCGCCTCCCAGTCCTCGGCGAGGGCCTCGGCCGCCAAGTACTCCTGGAGCGAGATGTGGGCGAACTGGTAGTAGCGCCCGTTCTCGATCCTGCTGAGCAGACCGCTGCGTACGCAGATCTCGTCGATGACGCTGCGGGCCTTGTCCGGCGTCTCGTGCTGCCGCTCCAACACCTCCGCGACCCAGTCCATCAGCGCACCGCCGGAAAACTCACGGCCCGCTCCCTCGTCGACGCTCCGGTGACCATCCGATTCGGTGAGGGCGTCCTGGGCCTTGAGACCGGCGTGGCACAGCACCGCGCGCTTGAGATCGGCGTCGAATTCGCCGTGCCGGCCCCGGTCGTCGACAAAAGCATCGGACACCTGCTGATAGAACTCCGCCCGGGTGCGGGGCAGCTCCTTGTCGGTGTCCGGATAGACGTAGCTGTAGAGGTAGGCGATCGCCGTGAGGAGTAGAGGGTTGCGGGCCAGCGACATCAGCCTGGGGGCCTCCGCCAGCGCCTTCAGCAGGCGTTCCACGGAATCCGGGGCCGTTCGCTCCGGCCAGCGCCAGCCGCGCAGGAACTGGTGGATGTGCAGGTCGGTGAATTCTTGGATGGCGAGCGAGCGGTCGATCGCTTCCTTGAGGTGCTCCCGGTGCGCGGGGTAGGCGGCCGTCCGGCACGTGGTCAGCATCCCTGCCCGGGGGTACTGCCTCGCCACGTCCTTGATCCAGTGCACGACGTCCTGCCGGGCCGCCGCCGAGACCTCGTCGAGGCCGTCCAGGTACAGGGTGACGCGCCCGGCGAGCAGCTGTTTCTCGATCCACCGCTTCGGCACCCCGGAGCCCGCCGGACTGGCGAGGTGCTGGGTGAGCAGCGCGACCACGTCGAGCGCGTCGGGCTTCAGCTCGTGCAGTTCGAGGAGTACAGGGATGCGGTCCGGCCGCGTGCTCACGCGCTGCCCGCTTCGGCGTCGCGGGCGCCCGCCCGGCTCCTCCCGCACCGCGGAATCCGCCCGCCTCGCCTCCGCCCAGGCAAGCACCGCCCGCCTCACATACATGCTCTTGCCCGCCCCGGGATCCCCGCAGACGATCACCTTCTTGCCCTGGGCGAGCAGCGCGTCCACCGCCCCCCAGCCCAGGGAACCGGCGTCGGCGGGACCCCGCGACGAGGTGCCTTCGGCGGCGCGCAGAGGTACGTACACGGAGGCGACGGAGATCTTCACGTCGGGGCCCGAGGGGACGGCAAAGGGGATCGGCACCTCGTGATGGCGCCGGTGGAGGTCATCCGCGTACCGTCTGCGGAACCGGCGCTCGCCTCCACAGGCGAAGAGGAGCCGGCCGGGCAGTGCCTTCAAGCCGCCCGAGAAGGCATCCTTGAGTACGCCCGTGATCGCGGCCCCGAGTACCGCAAGGACGGTCACCGCCCCGGCGGACAGCCACACCCATATCTGCCCCCACACGAGAACTCCCCCTTGTCCCGTATGCCTGCACAGCAGGATAGGGGAGATGGGCGTCGCAAGTGACCCAGGTCACGATGTCTCATGAAGTGGGACGAGAGTGTCCAGATTACGGACACTGGTGGACTGGGTCTAAAGTCCCGTGACACGCTTCCGCCATGGATCGCACTGGAATTGCCTTGGTGAGTCGACGTCACGTCGATCTCTGCCGCATGTCCAGCGCCATGTGTCCGGCGAGCTGACAGCACCAGCGCCGACGATCCCCACCGCTTGACCAATTCCTTGCGCACCGCCGCGCCCATAGCGCGAAGTGTGCAGGTCAAAGCCGCCCTCAGCCCGCCTTGAAGGACGTATAGCCATGGCTGCCACCCCTGAAAACCCCACGACTGCCGCGCCCAAGCGCAAGGTGAGCCGTCACCGTGGTGAGGGCCAGTGGGCCGTTGGCCACTTCACGCCGCTCAACGGCAACGAGCAGTTCAAGAAGGACGACGACGGTCTCAATGTGCGGACACGCATTGAGACGATCTACTCGAAGCGTGGGTTCGATTCGATCGACCCCAACGATCTTCGTGGGCGTATGCGCTGGTGGGGGCTCTACACCCAGCGCCGGCAGGGGATCGACGGCGGCAAGACCGCGATCCTGGAGCCGGAGGAGCTGGACGACGAGTACTTCATGCTGCGGGTGCGGATCGACGGCGGGCGGCTCACCACCGAGCAGCTGCGTGTCATCGGCGAGATCTCGCAGGAGTTCGCGCGCGGCACCGCCGACCTCACCGACCGGCAGAACGTCCAGTACCACTGGATCCGCATCGAGGACGTTCCCGAGATCTGGGAGCGTCTTGAAGCCGTCGGGCTCTCCACCACCGAGGCCTGCGGTGACACTCCCCGCGTCATCCTCGGCTCGCCCGTCGCCGGTATCGCCGAGAACGAGATCATCGACGGCTCCTCCGCCATTGATGAGATCCAGCGCCGCTTCATCGGGAATCCCGACTTCTCGAACCTGCCGCGCAAGTTCAAGTCCGCCGTCTCCGGGTCGCCGCAGCTCGACGTCGCGCACGAGATCAATGACATCGCTTTTGTCGGCGTCAACCACCCCGAGCACGGGCCCGGCTTCGACCTCTGGGTCGGCGGCGGGCTCTCCACCAACCCCAAGCTGGGCGTGCGGCTCGGCGCCTGGGTGCCGCTCGACGAGGTGCCGGACGTGTACGGCGGTGTCATCGGCATCTTCCGCGACTACGGCTACCGCCGCCTGCGCACCCGCGCCCGCCTGAAGTTCCTCGTCGCCGACTGGGGTCCCGAGAAGTTCCGGCAGATCCTGGAAGACGAGTACCTGAAGCGGAAGCTCGTCGACGGGCCCGCGCCCGAGCAGCCGACCGGCACCTGGCGCGACCACCTCGGCGTGCACAAGCAGAAGGACGGCCGTTTCTACGTCGGGTTCGCACCCCGCGTCGGGCGCGTGGACGGCACGACCCTCACGAAGATCGCCGAGGTTGCCGAGGCCCACGGCTCGGGACGGCTCCGCACCACCGCCGAGCAGAAGATGATCGTGCTCGACGTCGAAGAGGCGCAGGTCGAGTCGCTCGTCGCCGGGCTCGAAGCCCTCGATCTGCGGGTCACGCCCTCCCCCTTCCGGCGCGGCACCATGGCCTGCACCGGCATCGAGTTCTGCAAGCTCGCCATCGTCGAGACCAAGGCGCGCGGCGCCTCGCTCATCGATGAACTGGAGCGCCGCATCCCGGAGTTCGACCACCCGATCACCATCAACATCAACGGCTGCCCGAACGCCTGCGCCCGCATCCAGGTCGCCGACATCGGCCTCAAGGGCCAGCTGGTCCTGGACGCCGACGGCAACCAGGTCGAGGGCTTCCAGGTGCACCTGGGCGGCGCGCTCGGGCTCGAAGCCGGGTTCGGCCGCAAGGTCCGTGGCCTGAAGGTCACTTCGGCCGAGCTGCCCGACTACGTGGAGCGGGTCCTCAAGCGCTTCGAGAAGGAGCGCGCGGACGACGAGCGGTTCGCCACCTGGGTGGCGCGTGCTTCCGAGGAGGCCCTCTCATGAGCGAGCGTGCCGCCCCCTTCCACTGCCCCTACTGCGGTGACGAGGACCTGCGTCCGAACGAGACCGGTCACGGCGCCTGGGAATGCGCCGCGTGCAACCGGGCCTTCCAGTTGAAGTTCCTCGGGCTGCTCGCCCGGGGAGTTCAGCGCAACAGCGGTGGAGGGGAAGAGATATGACGACCGCTCAGAGCCAGAGCCGGGATCAGGGCGCTCAAGAGCAGCGTACGAACGACGAGTTGAAGGTGCTCGCCGAGCAGGCCGGGCGCGACCTGGAAGACGCTTCCGCGCTCGAAATCCTCCAGTGGGCCGTCGACGCCTTCGGCACCCGCTTCTGCGTGACCTCCTCCATGGAGGACGCCGTCGTCGCCCACCTCGCGTCGCGCGCCCGCCCCGGCGTGGACGTGGTGTTCCTCGACACCGGCTACCACTTCCCCGAGACCATCGGGACCCGCGACGCCGTCGCCGCCGTGATGGACGTCAACGTCATCACGCTGACGCCGCGGCAGAGCGTCGCCGAGCAGGACGCCGAGTTCGGCGCGCAGCTGCACGACCGGAACCCCGACCTGTGCTGCGCCATGCGGAAGGTCAAGCCCCTTGAGGAGGGCCTGACTTCGTACGCCGCGTGGGCGACGGGTCTGCGCCGCGACGAGTCCCCGACCCGGGCCAATACCCCGGTCGTCGGCTGGGACGAGAAGCGGCAGAAGGTCAAGGTCTCGCCGATCGCGCGCTGGACGCAGGACGACGTGGACGCCTACGTCACCGAGCACGGCGTCCTCACCAACCCCCTCCTCATGGACGGCTACGGCTCCGTGGGCTGCGCGCCCTGCACCCGCCGCCTCCTGGAGGGCGAGGACGCACGCGCCGGACGCTGGGCCGGCAACGCCAAGACCGAGTGCGGGATCCACTGATGACGGCCACTCAGACAAGCGCTCAGGACCAGACAAGCGCTCGGGACCAGACGCACACCCAGGATCAGACACACCCTCAGGAGAAGCACGTGACCACCGGAGCCACCATCTGGCTCACCGGTCTGCCCAGCGCGGGCAAGACCACCATCGCGTACGAACTCGCAGGCAAGCTGGGCGAGGACGGCCACCGGGTCGAGGTGCTCGACGGCGACGAGATCCGCGAGTTCCTCTCGGCGGGCCTCGGCTTCAGCCGCGAGGACCGGCACACCAACGTGCAGCGCATCGGCTTCGTCGCCGAACTGCTCGCACGTAACGGCGTGAAGGTCCTGGTGCCGGTGATCGCGCCGTTCGCCGACAGCCGTGAGGCGGTGCGGGGGCGCCATCAGACGGGCGGCACGCCGTACATCGAGGTCCATGTGGCCACGCCGGTCGAGGTCTGCTCCGTACGCGATGTGAAGGGTCTGTACGCCAAGCAGGCGGCGGGCGAGATCTCCGGGCTCACCGGGGTCGACGACCCGTACGAGGCACCCGAGTCGCCCGATCTGCGCATCGAGTCCCAGGACCAGACCGTGCAGGAGTCCGCGGCGGCCTTGCGCGCGCTGCTCATCGAAAGGGGTCTGGCATGACGACCACCGTGGCCACCGTGACCGAGGGGACGGACAGCCCGTACGCGCTGTCGCACCTGGACGCCCTCGAATCCGAGGCGGTGCACATCTTCCGTGAGGTGGCGGGCGAGTTCGAGCGGCCGGTGATTCTGTTCTCCGGCGGCAAGGACTCGATCGTCATGCTGCACCTGGCGCTGAAGGCGTTCGCCCCCGCGGCGGTGCCCTTCTCGCTCCTGCACGTCGACACCGGGCACAACTTCCCCGAGGTCATCGAGTACCGCGACCGCGTGGTCGCCGAGCACGGGCTGCGCCTTCACGTCGCCTCCGTGCAGGAGTACATCGACGCCGGGAAGCTGCGCGAGCGGCCGGACGGGACCCGCAACCCGCTGCAGACCGTGCCGCTCACGGAGAAGATCCAGAGCGAGAAGTTCGACGCGGTCTTCGGCGGCGGGCGCCGCGACGAGGAGAAGGCGCGCGCCAAGGAGCGGGTGTTCAGCCTCCGGGACGAGTTCTCGCAGTGGGACCCGCGCCGCCAGCGCCCCGAGCTGTGGCAGCTCTACAACGGCCGGCACGCCCCCGGTGAGCACGTCCGCGTGTTCCCGCTGTCCAACTGGACGGAGCTGGACGTGTGGCAGTACATCGCCCGTGAGGGGATCGAGCTGCCCGAGATCTACTTCGCGCACGAGCGTGACGTGTTCAAGCGTTCCGGCATGTGGCTGACCGCCGGCGAGTGGGGCGGCCCGAAGGACGACGAGACGGTCGAGAAGCGGCTCATCCGCTACCGCACCGTCGGCGACATGTCCTGCACCGGAGCCGTCGACTCGGACGCGACGACGCTGGACGCCGTCATCGCCGAGATCGCCGCGTCCCGCCTCACCGAGCGCGGCGCGACGAGGGCCGACGACAAGCTCTCCGAGGCCGCGATGGAAGACCGCAAGCGCGAGGGGTACTTCTAAACATGACCAGCACCACCGAACCCGACAAGGCGCAGCCGCTCTCCACGGAGCAGCTGTCGGCCACCACCCTGCTGCGCTTCGCCACCGCCGGGTCCGTCGACGACGGCAAGTCCACCCTGGTGGGCCGGCTCCTGCACGACTCCAAGTCGGTCCTCACCGACCAGCTTGAGGCCGTCGAGCGGGTCTCGCTCGGCCGCGGCCAGGAGGCGCCCGACCTCGCGCTGCTCACCGACGGTCTGCGGGCCGAGCGCGAGCAGGGCATCACCATCGACGTCGCGTACCGCTACTTCGCCACCGCGCAGCGCCGGTTCATCCTGGCCGACACGCCGGGCCATGTGCAGTACACCCGCAACATGGTCACCGGCGCGTCGACGGCCGACCTGGCCGTGGTCCTCGTCGACGCCCGCAACGGCGTCATCGAGCAGACCCGCAGGCACGCCGCCGTCGCCGCGCTCCTTCGCGTCCCGCACGTCGTGCTCGCGGTGAACAAGATGGACCTCGTCGCGTACGAGGAGACGGTCTTCGCGAAGATCGCCGAGGAATTCACCGCGTACGCCGTCGGGTTGGGCGTCCCGGAGATCACCGCGATCCCGATCTCGGCGCTCGCCGGTGACAATGTCGTGGAGCCGTCCTCGAACATGGACTGGTACGGCGGCCCCACGGTCCTTGAGCACCTGGAGACGGTCCCGGTCAGCCACGACCTGACCTCCTGCCACGCGCGCCTGCCCGTCCAGTACGTGATCCGCCCGCAGACCGCCGAGCACCCGGACTACCGGGGTTACGCGGGTCAGATCGCGGCCGGCACCTTCCGGGTCGGCGAGTCCGTGACGGTGCTGCCCTCGGGGCGTACGTCGAAGATCGCGGGCATCGATCTGCTCGGTGAGCCGGTGGACGTGGCCTGGACGCCGCAGTCCGTGACGCTGCTCCTGGAGAGCGACATCGACATCTCGCGCGGCGACCTGATCGTGCCGAGCGGCGACCAGCCGCCGACCACGCAGGACATCGAGGCGACGGTCTGCCATGTGGCGGACCAGCCGCTCGCCGTCGGCCAGCGGGTGCTGCTCAAGCACACCACGCGTACGGTCAAGGCGATCGTCAAGGAGATCCCCTCGCGGCTCACCCTCGACGACCTCTCCCAGCACCCCGCCCCCGGACAGCTCGTCGCCAACGACATCGGCCGGGTCCTGGTGCGCACCGCCGAGCCGATCGCGCTCGACTCGTACGCCGCTTCGCGCCGCACCGGTTCCTTCCTGCTGATCGACCCGGCGGACGGCACGACGCTCGCGGCGGGCATGGCCGGCGACGCGTTCGCCACCGGCGACGAGGCGGCCGACGAGGCCAAGTCGGCTGCCGACGACGAGGGTTGGGACTTCTGACCATGATCTCGATCGACTACTTCTCGACCTTCGCGAAGGAGGGCGGCCGCATCGGCAGCGGCGCCCTCGGCAGCGGTCAGGGCGGGGTCGGGCGATGTGCGGCATGACGTACGCGCACCGCTTGCGCGCCCTCACCCCCCGCGAGATCGACCTGCGAAGACGAAAACCGCCGACCTTCCCGGCCACGACCTGAGGGCGTAGACACGACCCGACGGCGTGCGAGCCGGGCCGACGAGAGGATCCCCTCCCGTGCCTGCCAGCTTCCGCACTCCACGCACCACCGGCGGCCGCCGTGCCCTGGCCGCCGCGGCCGCCCTGCCGCTGCTCGCCGTGGTGCTCACGTCCTGCGGTTACGGCTCCGAGTCGACCGACAAGAACGACAAGGCCAATGTGGCCGCCGGGGCGAAGAAGATCGAGGGCCTCGACGAGGTGAAGATCGGGTACTTCCCGAACCTCACGCACGCCACCGCGCTCGTCGGTGACCAGGAGGGCCTGTTCCAGAAGGAACTGGGCGCAACCCAGGCCAAGTACACGCAGTTCAACGCCGGTCCCTCGGAGATCGAGGCGCTGAACTCGAAGTCCATCGACATCGGCTGGATCGGCCCGTCGCCCGCGATCAACGGCTACACCAAGTCCCAGGGCAAGAACCTGCGCATCATCGGCGGCTCCGCGTCCGGCGGCGTGAAGCTCGTGGTGAACCCGGACAAGGTCAAGTCCCTGGACGACGTCAAGGGCAAGAAGATCGCGACGCCGCAGCTCGGCAACACCCAGGACGTGGCCTTCCTCAACTGGATCGCGGAGAAGGGCTGGAAGGTCGACGCGGAGAGCGGCAAGGGCGATGTGTCGGTCGTGCGCACCGACAACAAGATCACCCCGGACGCCTACAAGTCCGGTTCCATCGACGGCGCCTGGGTCCCCGAGCCGACCGCGTCGAAGCTGGTCGCCGAGGGCGGCAAGGTGATCCTCGACGAGGCCGACCTGTGGCCGGACAAGAAGTTCGTGATCACGAACATCATCGTGTCGCAGGAGTTCCTCAGCAAGCACCCGAAGGTCGTCGAGGCCGTGCTGCGCGGCTCGGTGAAGACCAACCAGTGGATCAAGGACAACCCTGACAAGGCGAAGGCCTCCGCCAACGCCGCCCTCAAGGAGGCGTCCGGCAAGGCGCTGCCCGCCGAGGTCCTCGACCCGGCGTGGAAGTCGATCCAGACCACCGACGACCCGCTCGCCGCGACGCTCGGCAGCGAGGCCGAGCACGCCGTCAAGGCGGGCCTCCTGGAGAAGCCCGACCTCAAGGGCATCTACGACCTGAAGCCGCTGAACAGGGTCCTCAAGGCGGCGGGCAGGCCCGCCGTCGACGACGCCGGCCTCGGCGTCAAGTAAGCCCGGAAACCGACCAGTTCCCAGGAGGTGACGACCATGGCAACCGCAACCACCCTCGCCAAGGCGCCGGACAGCACCGAGACCGGCGGACACGCGGCCCGGATCGAGCACGTCTCGAAGTCCTTCGCCACACCCGCCGGGCCCCAGCTCGTCCTGGACGACATCACGCTCGATGTCGCTCCCGGCGAGTTCGTCACCCTCCTGGGAGCCTCGGGCTGCGGCAAGTCGACGCTGCTCAACCTGGTGGCCGGGCTCGACAAGCCGTCGGCGGGCGCCATCGCGACGGACGGCCGTCCGGCCCTGATGTTCCAGGAGCACGCGCTCTTCCCGTGGCTGACCGCGGGCAAGAACATCGAGCTCGCCCTGAAGCTGCGCGGCGTCACGAAGGCGGAGCGGCGCGAGCGGGCCGAGGAGCTCCTCGAACTCGTACGGCTGAAGGGCGCGCACGGCAAGCGGGTGCACGAGCTGTCCGGTGGCATGCGCCAGCGCGTGGCGCTTGCCCGCGCGCTCGCGCAGGACAGCAAGATCCTGCTGATGGACGAGCCGTTCGCGGCGCTCGACGCGATCACCCGTGACGTGCTGCACGACGAGCTGACCCGCATCTGGCGCGAGACGGACGTCTCCGTCCTCTTCGTCACGCACAACGTGCGCGAGGCGGTCCGCCTCGCGCAGCGCGTCGTGCTCCTCTCGTCGCGCCCGGGCCGGGTGGCGCACGAGTGGCGGGTGGACATCCCCCACCCGCGCCGTATCGAGGACACCGCCGTGGCGGAACTGTCCGTCGAGATCACCGAACAACTGCGTGGGGAGATCCGCCGTCATGGCCAGCACTGAGAGCACCACCTCAGTCGTCAAGGACACCAGCCAGGACCTGGCCGGTCTTGAGGCGGGCCTCGACGCCCTGGAGACGGTCCAGACGAGCCGTACGCCGTTGCGCAAGACCCTCGTCCAGAAGGTCCTGCCGCCGGTGACCGCCGTGCTGCTTGTCCTTGTGGTGTGGCAGATCCTGGTGTGGGCGAAGGTCACCGACTCCTACAAGCTGCCCTCGCCCTCCGCCGTCTGGGACGAGGTGCAGGACGCCTGGCTGCAGGGCACGCTCCTCGACTACATCTGGACGTCCGTATCGCGCGGCCTGCTCGGCTTCCTGCTCGCCCTGGTGATCGGTACGCCGCTCGGCCTGATCGTCGCGCGGATCCGCTTCGTGCGGGCGGCCATCGGTCCGATCCTGTCGGGTCTGCAGTCGCTGCCGTCGGTGGCCTGGGTGCCGCCGGCCGTGATCTGGCTGGGTCTCAACGACCAGATGATGTACGCGGTGATCCTGCTCGGCGCGGTCCCCTCGATCGCCAACGGCCTGGTCGCCGGCGTCGATCAGGTGCCGCCGCTGTTCCTGCGGGCGGGCCGCACCCTGGGCGCCACGGGCCTGCGGCACACCTGGCACATCGTGATGCCGGCCGCGCTGCCCGGGTATCTGGCGGGTCTGAAGCAGGGCTGGGCGTTCTCGTGGCGCTCGCTGATGGCCGCCGAGATCATCGCGCAGTCGCCGGATCTGGGCATGGGCCTCGGCCAGCTCCTGGAGGCGGGCCGCACCAACAGCAGCATGTCGCAGGTGTTCCTGGCGATCCTGCTGATCCTGGTCGTCGGCATCGCCATCGATCTGCTCATCTTCAGCCCGCTGGAGCGGCGCGTGCTGCGCAGCCGCGGTCTGCTCGTGAAGAGCTGATGACCATGTCCGCACCGGTGCTTCTCGTCGTCGCCCACGGCAGCCGCGATCCGCGGCATGCCGCGACGGTGCGTGCCCTGGTGCGACGGGTGCGGCTGCAGCGGCCGGGGCTCCGGGTGGAGACGGGGTTCCTCGACTTCAACTCGCCTTCGGTCCCTGAGGTGTTGGAGTCGCTGGACGCAGAGGGAGTACGCGACGTGATCGCACTGCCTCTGCTCCTCACGCGGGCGTTCCACGCCAAGTCGGACATCCCCGCGGTCCTTGCCCAGGCACCGCCCCGGCTGCGCATCCGGCAGGCGGCGGTGCTCGGGCCTTCGCCGCTGCTCCGGGCCGCCCTGGAACGGCGGTTGTACGAGGCGGGCCTCACGCCCGCCGACAAGTCCTCGACCGGGGTCGTGCTGGCCTCGGCGGGGTCATCCGACCCGGAGGCGATCGCAGTGATCGCTGAAATCGCGCGGGAGTGGCGGCACACCGGTTGGTGCGCCGTGCGGCCTGCGTTCGCCTCCGCATCTCTGCCCCGCACGGAGGACGCCGTGCGGGAACTGCGCGAGCTTGGGGTGCGCCGCGTCGCGGTCGCGCCCTATGTGATCGCGCCAGGTTTCCTGCCGGACCGCATCGACCGCGGCGCCGCCGAAGCGGACGTACTGGCCCGAGTTCTGGGCCCCGCGCCGGAGGTGGCTCGGCTTCTGCTGCGGCGCTATGACGAGTCATGTGCGGTCGGGCGGGTGGCGCGGGTACTCGCGCTGGCCTAGCTTGTGGGTCCATGACCCTCACCAGATCCCGCACGCTCTGGCTGCGGACCGAGCCCCTGCACGCCGTGATCTACTTCGAGGACGGCTGCCGTGCCATGGGCCGGGCGCTCGGCCTCAAGGGATTCTGGATGGGCTACTTCGCGGCCCGTACCGCCCCGATGGGCCCCGTCGAACCGGGTGCCGCCACGGCCGCGCTCGGTGTCTTCGCCCCCGGCATGGTGGCGCGCGCCCTCCCCTCCGCCTGGCAGTACGCGCACCCGGGCCGGATCGTGGAGGAACGCGCGGCGTACTCGGGACGGGCCCTGCGCTCCCTCGTCCCGGACATCGAGAAGCGGGCGGCCGAGCTCTGCCCGCCCCTCGCGGCGATGGTCGAGGACGCCCCGTCGCCGGCCCGTCCGCTGTTCGCGGCGAACCGCGAGGTGAGCGAGCGCACCGACCCGGTGCAGCGCCTGTGGCAACTGGTCACCTGCGTACGGGAGTTCCGGGGCGACGCACATGTCGCGGCGCTCGCCGACCACGGCATCGACTCCTGCGAGGCGCTGGTGCTCGCCGCGGCGACGGACCGGGTGGACCCGGGGACCATCCGCCAGGACAGGGGCTGGAGCGAGCAGGAGTGGGCGGAGGCGGTGGACCGGCTGCGCGGGCGCGGCCTGCTTGACGGCGAGGGGCACATCACCGAACACGGGCGCACCGAACGGGAGTCGATCGAGGACGCCACGGACCGTCTGTCGGCACGGCTGCTCCGCCCGCTCGGCGCACGCGATGCGGACACCCTGCTTGCCGCCCTCGAACAGCCCGTGCGGCAGGTCATCACCGCCGACGTGCTGCCCTTCCCCAACCCCATCGGGCTGCCGCGACCCACCGGGTGAACTCCCTTGCTCAGCGGCAGAGTTCGTCCCCGAGCCCGGTCCTGCTGTACCGCACGCTGCGGCCATGACGCGTGCGGCCGAGCAGCCCGGCGTCGTACAGGACCGCGAGGTGCTGGCTGACCGCGCCCGGGGTGACCCCGAGGCGGTGGGCAAGCTCGGTGGTGGAGGCGGGCTCGGCGAGCAGGAGAAGGAGCCGGGCCCGCGCCCGGCCGAGGAGGCGGATCAGGGCGTCGCCGGTGACCGGGGGCGGCTCCTCGGAGATGGCGGCGCGGCCCCGCAGCGGGTAGAAGAGCAGCGGCGGCAGGGAACTGTCGATCATCGGCTGGGCGCCGCCCGCGAAGAGCGTCGGGGCGAGGACCAGGCCGCGCCCGGCGATCCGGATGTCGTCCGAGTGCCATGGCCGCATGCCGCCCCGCTGAACGAGGCAGAGCACGTCGCCGGTCCAGGAGAGACGCGGGTCGAGGCTCGCGAAGAGGGCCCCGGTCCCCTGCTCGGCGAGGACCCTCCCCCGGTAGGCGAGATCGGCCTCCATGAGGCTCTGGACGCGGGGCCACCAGTGGGGGGCGAGACAACTGCTCCAGTAGCCGTCGAGGGCGTCGGCGATACGGGTGAGGAACGCGGCGGGGTCGGCGAGGCCCTCGGCCACCACCGCCGGCATGGGGTCGAACTCCCCGTACGCGGCGGCGAATTCGGGGGCGAGCAGTTCGGGCGGGGTGGCTCGCAGCAGCGCAAGCTCCTCGGCGAAGGTGGACCGGGCGCGGGCCGGGCGCGGGGTGAGGAAGTCGGGCACCCACAGGCGCGGCGTGACGAGGGCGGCCAGGAGCTCGGTGTCCTGCCGTTCGAAGGCGGGGCGCAGCCGCCGCAGCCAGGGCCGTTGATGCGGGTAGCGCGCCGGGTCCCGCCAGGAGCGGAGCGAGAAGGCCGCTTCCTGGAGCGGTGAGTACGCGAAGGACGTACGGGCGAGATCGTCGACGCCGAATCTGAACGTGATCACCTGGCCCGCTCCCCTCCCCCTGGTCCGGCGCACCTGGTTCGACTGTTTAGGTGCACGCTAAATGAATGCCGCCGGGGTGGTGACGGCGGGTTGGGTGAGCGCATGAGCACTCCATCACGCGAGACGACGGAGCCGGAACCGGAACCGATGGCGCGAGCGAACCCGGCGGCCCCGGAACCAACAGGCCGCGCCACCAAGGCCGCGGGCTTCCTCCCCGCCGACCCGATTCTGCGCCGCCTCTCCGTCCTCACCTTCCTCAACGCCTTTGGCAACGGCCTCTATTACCCCATCGGCGTCCTCTACTTCACCCGCGTCGTCGGCATCGACGCGACCGCGGTCGGACTCGGCCTGACGGTGGCCGGTGTGGTCGGCGTGCTGGCCGGTGTACCGGCGGGGCGGGCGGCCGACCGCTGGGGCAGCAGGCGCGTCGGGGCGCTGCTGTGGGGCGCGACCGGGCTCGCCACCCTCAGTTACGTCTTCGTGGGGTCGTACGCGGCATTCCTCCTTGCCGTGGTCTGCACGACCGGCCTGATGCAGGCGAGCCGGGGCGTCATGGGTGCCGTCTTCGCCGAGGTGCTGCCCGGTGCGACACGTGTGGAGTCCCGCGCCTACCTGCGCATGGTGACGAACGTGGCCATGGGCGTGGGCGGCGCGTGCGGCGCGCTCGCCCTGCAGGCGGACACCCGGGGCGCGTACACCGCGGTGATCGTGACGAACGCGCTGACGTTCGCCGCGCCCGCGCTGATGGTGGCGCGCCTGCCGCTCGGGGCCCACCGGCGTGACGTGCCGGCCGCCGCCGTGCAGGCGGGCAGCCGCTGGCGGGCGGTGCGGGATCTGCCGTATCTGGCCGTGACGCTCCTGAACGCGGTGCTGGTGATCCAGTACACGCTCCTCGAAGTGGGCCTGCCCCTCTGGATCGTCGAGCGCACGGACGCACCGCGCTGGACGGCGGCTCTCCTGCTGATCGTCAACTGTGTCCTGGTGGCGCTGCTCCAGGTGCGGATGAGCCGAACCGTCTCCGATGTGCCGGGCGCGGTACGGGCGATGGGCAGGTCGGGGGTGCTGCTCGCGGTGGCCTGCGCGGTGTTCGCGGTATCGGCCGGACTCCCGCCGGTGTGGGCGGTGGTGGTCCTGGTGGCCGGCGCCGTCATCCAGGTGCTCGCGGAGGTCCTCTCCTCCACCGGGGGCTGGACCCTCGGCTACGAACTCGCCGACGCGCGCGCCCACGGCGTCTACCAGGGAGTCTTCAACTCGGGTACGGCGATCGGCCTGATGGCGGGCCCCGCCCTGGTCACCCTGACGGCGGTCCGGCACGGCCCGGTGGGCTGGGTGGCGCTCGCGGTCCTGTTCGCGGGGGCCGGCCTCGCGATGCGTCCCGCGGTGCGGTGGGCGCAGCGGGACGGACAGTGGCGGGGAGAGGCCGCGAAATAGCCAACAGGGGCGCATCCCGGCCATCCGGTTGCCGAACCGTCACTCCTGCCCCTACCGTCACGCCGATGACCCCCGTACTGCGTTCAGCGCGCCTGCGCCTTTCGCCCTATGTCGCCGCCGACGAAGGGCAGTTCGTGGCCCTTCTGCAGGACGAGGCCGTGGGCCGCTGGTTCGGGGACGGGATGCAGAGCGCGGATCAGACGCACGCGCTGTTCCGGCGGATCTTCTCTCTCGTGTACGCGGAGAACCACTTCCCGATCTGGGCGGTGCGGCACGAGGGGCGCTATGTCGGCCATGCGGAGATCAAGCCGTCGCCCGAGACCTGGCTGGACGGCCACGAGATCGTATACGGCCTGTCGCGGGACAGCTGGGGGCTCGGCCTCGGCACGGAGCTTGCCGGTCTGCTCACTTCGTACGGCCATGAGGCCTTGGCCCTTGCCGAGGTGCACGCCACCGTCGACGCACAGAACACCGCATCCCTCGCCGTCCTCAAGCGCCTTGGCTACGAGCAGGGCCGCGCGGTCCCCGAGGACAACGGCCGCACCACGCTCCTGATGACCTCCCGCGTCCCGGCCCCGCGGCCGAAGGACGTCAGCTGACGTCTCAGTTGATGTCTCAGTTGACGTCTCAGCTGAAGTCGAGGCCTCCGGTCCGGGTCCGCTTCAGCTCGAAGAGGTCCGGGCAGCCCGCCAGGACGCGGAAGCTGTCGAAGAGCCGCACCGCGTCGTCACCGCGCGGAATCGCCCGCAGGACGGGGCCGAACCAGACGGTGCCGTCGACGTGGAGGGTGGGCGTGCCGACGTAGGCGCCGGCCTCCGGGTCCCTGCCCCCGTCGTGGCTGAGCCGCAGCACGTCGTCGTACGCGGGGTCGTGCGCGGCGGCCGCGAGCCCGGCGGGCAGTCCCGTCTCGGCCAGGGACTCGGCGACGACCTGGTCGAAGTCCTCGTACTTCTCCTGGTGGATGCGGGTGCCGTAGGCCGTGTAGAGGTCCCGCAGAACACCCTCGCCGTGCTCCTTGGCCGCGGCGGCCGCGACACGGACGGGGCCGATCGACTTGTCGACCAACTCGCGGTACCAGTCCGGGAGTTCGTTGCCGGTGTTGTGGAAGTAGAGGCTCATCACATGGAAGCGGAGGTCGAGCTCGCGGGCGCGCTCGACCTCCAGGATCCAGCGGGAGGTGATCCAGGCGAAGGGGCAGGCCGGGTCGAAGTAGAAGTCGATGCGGGTGTCGGTCGTCGTCATGGCCTCGACACTAGTGACCAGTGGCGCACACCCCTGGGCCATTTCCCCTCTGCCCATCTGGGCCAATTCCGCCCTATCCGGCGGATGCCACCAGCGCCACGAGGTCGGCGACCGTCATCGAGCCCGCGGTACGCCGCTCGCGCGCGAAGGTGTTCGCGATGTTCTGCAGGGCGTCGTTCACCGGGGTCGGCACGCCGTGCAGCCGACCGAGGAGGGCGATCTCGCCGTTGAGGTAGTCCGCCTCGATGGTGCCCGTGCCCCGGCTCAGGCTCTGCCAGGACGATCCGCCGCCGCGCTCCGAGCGGTCGAAGGGCTCGAAGCGGATGCGGTCGCCGCGGGCCTCCTTCTGCTCCTGCTCGCCGACCGCCTCGATTCCGGCCGCGGCGAGCACCGCCTCGCCCTCGGCACGGGCCCGCCGGAAGAGCTCGATCGCCTCGTCGCTGGTGATCAGCCCCGTGACGGCTTCGATGGAGTTGGCCAGGTTCGAGAGGAGTTTCCCGTACTTCCAGCGCATCACGTCCGGCACGACGGGCGCGATGAGCTTCGACTTCTCCAGATCGGCGGCGATCAGCCCTGCCGTCTCGTCCGTGCCCGTCGGGTAGCGGCCGATGTGCAGCATGCCGGTGTAAGGAACACCCGCCGCGGAGACCGCGCCCGGCTCGACATGGGTCGCGGGCAGCCAGACGCATACGCCGTACACCCGCCGGAAGCGGCGCAGCGCGATGCGTTCGCTCTCCACGCCGTTCTGCGCGCAGACCAGCGGAAGGACCTCGGCCGCCGTTCCGCCGCCCGCCACCGGGCAGCCACCCCAGGCGTCGACGGCGGCCTGACAGTCCTGTGTCTTCACCGCGAGGAACAGGACGTCGTCCGTCCGCAGCTCCCCGAGGTCGGCGGGCCGCCGGACGACGGGCAGCCGGTGCGTACGCGTCCCGTCCGGCGTGCTGACCCGCAGTCCGCTCTCCACGAGCGCGTCATGGTGCGCGCCCCGCGCGACGAGAACCACGTCGTGCCCTGCCTCGGCGAGCCGCCCGCCCACGGTGCCGCCGATCGCCCCTGCTCCGATGATGATGTAGCGCATGCCGTCGAGCCTCGCACAGAGGATCCGGCCGCTCCATGGCCACGGCGGTAAAGATCAGACTTCCGCCCCGGCGTCCTCACTGAACGGCGTCCCCTGATGGAACCAGAGCAGCCACTCCCCCTCGAACCGCCGCCACAGCGAACTGCGGTGCGCCATCCGGCCGTTGCTGTCCGTGTCGAAGGTCAGGTGCACCACGTCGTCCGCCAGCCGGACGCCCCGCATGCGCGATGCGATGAGCGGGCGGGCTCCCGCCTCGGTGCTCTCGGTCAGGGTCTTGATGATCGACGCGCGGTCCCAGCGGGCCCCGGAGACGCCGAACTCGGTGAACTCGGGGTGCAGCAGCTGCCCGAGGAGCTCGGGCGACGTGCGGACCTCGGGGGCGAGCAGGCGCAGTTCGGCCTCGATGGCCGCGTCCACGGCGGCCGTGCGGTCAGCGGTCATGGTGCGGCTCCCCGGTGATCGCGGTCGCCCCGGTCGTCCCGGTCGTCCCAGTCATCTCGGTCATCTCGACCAGCTTGGCGACGGTGTTCCAGTTGCGGCTCGTGGCGATGACGCCCTTGAACAGGGCCGGGCGCGAAAGGATCTCGCCCAGCTTGGAGCGGCCGAGGCCGTCGGGAGCGTAGAGATAGAGCGCGCGGTCGCCGAGCCGGAACTCCTCCGGCAGGAAGGCCGCCGGGTCGATCCCGTCGAGGCGTGCGGCGTCGACCGGCTCGGAGAAGTACGTGACGTGCAGCTGCTTGCCTTCGAGCGATTCCGCGGGGAAGGGGCAGTCGTCCGCGACCGCCTTCAGATACGGGCCGCCGCGCACCAGGACGTCCACGGGGAAGCCGAAGTGCCGCTCGATGGCCTCACTGACCCGCGCCGCCAGAGCGTCCTCGTCGCCGGTGTCACTCGTGAAGACCGCGTTGCCGCTCTGCAGATAGGTGCGTACGTCGCCGAGACCGAGCCCGGCGAGCAGCGTACGCAACTCCCCCATCGGCACCTTCTTCTTGCCGCCCACGTTGATGCCGCGGAGGAGCGCCGCGTACGCCTTGACCGTCATCCGCACACCATAGGACGGGCGCCCCGCCCCGGGGGGGGGGGGGCGGCGGCCCGGCGGTGACGGGGGGTTAAAAAAACGAGCGACACAACCGCGGAACCCCCCTCCCCCACAAGACCACCCAGTGCCCCAGGAGTG
>NZ_JBHYIG010000169.1:16106-21626 GCF_042740015.1 Streptomyces sp. NPDC059037 | reverse complement strand
GCCCCGGATCGGCGGCGAGCGCCCACACCGCGTCCCGCACCGCGAGGGCGTCCCGCGGCGGCACGAGGACGCCGGTGCGTCCCGGCATGACGAGGTCGAGCGGTCCGCCCGCGGCGGGCGCGACCACCGGCACTCCGCTGGCCATCGCCTCCTGCACGGTCTGGCAGAACGTCTCGTACGGCCCGGTGTGCACGAACAGGTCCAACGAGGCGAAGATCCTGGCGAGTTCATCGCCGGTGCGGCGCCCCAGAAGGAGCGCGCCCGGCAGCGCCGCCCGCACGGAGTCCTCGCTGGGCCCGTCGCCCACGACGACGACGCGCACGCCCTCGAGGCCGCAGGCTCCGGCAAGGAGTTCCACCTGCTTCTCGGGGGCGAGGCGGCCCACGTAGCCGACGATCAGCTCACCGTTCGGTGCGAGTTCACGACGTATCGCGGCGTCCCGGAGGGAGGGCCTGAAGCGCGCGGTGTCCACGCCGCGCGGCCACAGCCGCACCCGTGGCACGCCGTGCGCCACGAGGTCGCGCAGGGCGGCCGACGACGGGGCGAGCGTGCGGTCGGCCGCCGTGTGCACGGCGCGGATGCGCCGCCAGGCGGTGGACTCCCCCATGCCCATGTACGTACGGGCGTAGCCGCCCAGGTCCGTCTGGTAGACGGCGACGGCCGGAATGCCCTGCCGGGTCGCGGCCGCCATGGCGCGCGCGCCGAGGACGAACGGGCTTGCGAGATGGACGAGTTCGGCCCGGTGCGCGCTCAGCGCCGCGGAAAGCCGCCGGCTCGGCAGCGCCACCCTGACCTGCGGATAGCCGGGGAGCGGCAGGGAGGGCACGCGGACGACGGGGCAGGGCGCGCTTTCATCGGCGTCCGCCCCGGCCGCGGGGGCCGGGGCGATGACGAGGGGGTCGTGACCGCGGGCGACGAGCTGCCGGGCGGTCTGCAGCGCACAGTGCGCCACACCGTTGACGTCGGGAGGGAAGGATTCGGTGACGATGACGACACGCATACCCGTGTTGTCGTCGTGCGGGGCGTGGGCACGTCAACGTGGATCTTTCCTGGCGGGGAACGTCCCATGAGCGTTCCCCTCCACGCCCGCCTCGGGGCCGGGACCTCGCCCCTCTCGGGGCCGGGGTCGCGCCCCGCTCAGCGCCGGGTCACACCTCGGCCGCGTCGGGGTCGATTCTGCTGCGCACCGCGCTCTGTACGTCGTCCTCTTCGGCGGGGTCCGCGGCGAGCCTTCTGAGCTGGGTGACCACGCGGGCGTCACCGGTCTCGGCGTGCCGTGCGGCGACCTCGCGGGTGGACTCCTCGCAGTCCCACAGGCATTCGACGGCGAATCCGGCGGCGAAGGAGGGGTCCGTGGCGGCGAGCGCGCGGGCGGCGCGGCCGCGCAGATGGGACGAGGCGGTCTCGCGGTAGACGTGGCGAAGGACGGGGGCCGCGCAGGCGATGCCGAGCCGTCCGGCTCCGTCCACGAGGGTCCACAGGGTGGGTGCGTCCGGGCCTTCGCCGCGGACCGCTTCCCGCAGCGCGGCGAGCACCAGCTTGCTGTCGTGGGCGCCGCCTCTGCAGGCGAGCACCCGTCCGGCGGCGGCGCCCAGGGCGTCGGGCCGGTACGCCCAGCGGCGGGCCCACTCCACGGCGGCGACACTGCGCATCCGTTCGAAAGCCTCGGCCGCCGCGTCCACGACGACCGGGGAGGGGCTCTGGACGGCGTACTCGATCAGCTCGAAGACGTCGGGGTCATGGGCGTCGGCCAAGTAGCGCAAGGCGGTGCCGCGCGCCCCGTCGGAGCCGTTGCGGGCGGCCTCGAGGATCTCGGCGCGGTCGTCGGGTCCGGCGACCGCGGTCAGGCAGCGGGCGGCCGGCACGTGCAGGACGGCGCCGCGCTCAAGTCCCTCCTGCGCCCAGTCGAAGACGGCCTGGACGCTCCAGCCGGGGCGTGGCCCCGCGGGCCGCATCTGGCGCTGCCAGCGGTCGAAGGAGCCCTGTTCCCGTGCGGCACGCACACGGGCGCCGACATCGGCGCGGGGGTCCTCCTCCCACAGCCGCCAGGGCCGCGGTTCGTAGGCGTCGCGCACGGCGGCGGCCAGTTCGGCCTCGCCCTCCGCGTCGGCGGGGAATCTGGCGAGCACGGGGGCGGCAAGGGCGCGCAGGCCCGCGTCGTCGTCCCGCAGCGCCAGCTCGTCGAGGGCCCACGCCCAGTTGGCACCGAACGCCGCGTACCTGCGCAGCAGCTCCAGGGCGTCACGCCTGCCGTACGAGGCCAGGTGGCCGAGGACGGAGAGCGCGAGGCCGGTGCGTGAGTCGTCCGTGTCCAGGACGTCCTCGGGGTCGAACAGGTGCCGCTCGATGCCCTTGATCTCGCCGCGCAGATCGAGGTAGAGGCGGGCGAAGTACAGGGAGCGGTTCTCCACCTGCCAGTCGTGGCGGGGGTCGTGGAGCACACAGTGGTCGAGGGCGGCGAGCGCCTCGGACCGGGGTGCCGTGAGTGCGTGCAGCGTGCCGTCGCCGCGGCCCCGCTGCAGCAGGCCGAGCAGCGTACCGCTGGGCGCTATGACCGGATCGAACATGGGAAACAGCCTCACATCAAGCGTCGACGCAACCGGGAATCGTGAATTACCTGGCCGTGCGCCAACAGGTCGGGCCGCCCGCCGTCTCTTGCTTGTTGTAGACCATCTTCCTCTGCCTCTCGTCGGTGGCCCGAAGGGATCCCGGACGGGAGGTCCGGGGGCGGGCCGCTCACGGTCCGCGCGGTGCGGCAACACCTGCCCCGCCGTCGCGTCCGTAAATCACGTCGTCATGATGACCCAGCGGTTCAACCCGCCGCGACCACATTTCCAGCGCCCCCGTTGTTGCTGGTCAGCTACCCCGTTCAGGCCGCCCCGAACAGCTCGAGCAGCTCCGTCTTGGCAAACATCCGGGCGGTGTCAACCGCCGAAGGAGTCCCCGCGGCCGGATCGGCACCACCGTCGAGGAGCGCCCTGATCACCGCGTCCTCGCCCTTGAAGACGGCGCCCGCGAGCGGCGTCTGCCCCCGGTCGTTGGCGCGGTTGGCCGCGGCGCCCCGCTCCAGGAGGGCACGGACCGCGTCGGCGTGCCCGTGGTAGGCGGCCAGCATCACGAGCGAGTCGCCGCTGTCGTTGGTGAGGTTGGCCGGAACGCCCGCGTCCACGTACGCCGCGAGCGCCGCGGTGTCGCCCTGCCGCGCCAGATCGAAGATCTTGGTCGCCAGCTCCACGACTTCCGGGTCGGGTGCTTCGCTCATGGACCGGACCGCCTTTCGACTGCGGGGTGATTCGGAGGGGCGTACGGCGCTCGGTGCGGCCGTACGAGTGAATCGACAGGGTACTGCCCGTCCGGGCACATGACCGGGCCCGCCCACGGCAAAGATCACAAGGGGCACATACACCTCACGACCTGCGCACGGGTGGCCCAGTAACCCTCGGCCATTCGAGGGAAATTACCCGGAATTCCCCCATTTGCACCTTTTATCGTATGGATACATGCTGTGAGCCTGGAAGTACTGATGGTGACTGTCCCCACCAACCAGGAGAACCCCCATGGTCCTTTCCATCTCGGGCGTCGTGCTGCTCGGAATCATCGTCTTCTTGTTCTTCCGCAAGGACGGCCTCAAGGCGTCCCACGCGGTGGTCTGCGCGCTCTTCGGCTTCTTCATGGCGGGGACCGCCATCGCCCCGAGCATCAAGGCCGGCAGTGCGAGCCTGGCGAGCCTTCTCGGCGGGATCAAGTTCTGACGCCCCCTGCCCCTCGTAGTACTTCGTTCGCACCATCAGGAGACTGACGTGGCCCGGCGCCCCCTCCCCCGCATTCTGAGCAACGGCACTGCCCCGATCGCCCGGAGCCGGGAGCTCGCACGGTCGGCCGCCGACAGCGCCACCGACGTCCTCCATCCGCTGATCACGATCACCCGTGGACTGCGCCGGCTGGCTTCAGCCGGGCGGCGCAAGTGGGCCGACACACCCAAGGACCGGCGCGGACCGCTGCTGTTCCTCGTGGCCTCCGTGGTTCTGGTCGTGGCGCTCATTCCGTACGGTCCGCTGCTCGCCGCCATCTGCCTGATGGCGGCCGCCGCGTGGAAAGGACGGGAGCGCACGGCGCCCGCGCCGACCGGCCCCGACGAGGCGCAGATCCAGCGGCTGCAGTCCCTCTACGAAGCACTCGTCCCGTACTTCTCCGTCCCCGAGGACCCGGCCCCGCTCTTCGCGCACGGCGGCGAGTGGGACAAGGCCTTCACCTCGTACGAGTTCGACGACTCCGGGCGCGTCTCGCATCTGGTGGTGCGCTACCCGGCGTACTTCACGGACGGCGAGGCCGAGTCCCGCGCACGGATCGAGCAGCTCCTGCACGCCAAGTCGGGACGCGGCCGCGAATACCACTTCGAGTGGGACGAGGAGGGCAACCAGCTCACGGTGAACGTGCTGCCCCCGCTGCCCACCGACATCGCCGCCCAGCGATTCGTCACCGCCCCCGGCGAGACCGTGCTCGGCTTCACCGACCCCACCGGAGTCCAGCGCACCCTGCCCGTGGCCGACGGCGACGACCAGCGCGACGTACCCCCCGTCGTCTGGCGCACAGGACCCCGTTCCACCGAGCCGCACCTACTGGCGGTCGGCCAGCCCGGCAGCGGCACCACAAGCCTGCTGCGGTCCATCGCCCTGCAGGCGCTCCAGCACGGCGACGTCCTGATCGTCGAGGGCAGCGGCACCGGCGACTACGCCTGCCTGACCGGCCGTGACGGCGTCCTTGCCGTCGAGTGCGGGCTCGCCGGGTCCATGGCCAGCCTGGAGTGGGCGGCACACGAGACGGAGCGGCGCCTCATCTCCGCCAACCGCGCCCGGCAGGCCGGCCACCCGGCACCGGAGGACACCAAGCGCCCCCTGTGGATCCTCCTGGACCGCCCCAGCGTCCTCGGCCACCTGGCGGCGGCCGACGGACACCAGGACCCGCAGTCCCTGCTGCAGGTACCGCTGCGGCACGGCAGGGCGGCCGCCGTCACGGTCGTCGTGGCCGACCAGTTCGACAGCCTGGACGCGCTGAGCGACTCCGTACGGCAGCACACCCGCGCGCG
The DNA here is from genome assembly GCF_042740015.1 of Streptomyces sp. NPDC059037. Classification (NCBI taxonomy): domain Bacteria; kingdom Bacillati; phylum Actinomycetota; class Actinomycetes; order Kitasatosporales; family Streptomycetaceae; genus Streptomyces; species Streptomyces sp. NPDC059037. The sequence goes on along the minus strand of NZ_JBHYIG010000169.1, from coordinate 16,540 downwards.
CGTGGTGCTCGGCCCTGCGACGCCCGGCCAGCTCGAGGACGTCCTCGGCGTACCGCCGCACACGACCCCCACGGCCCACGTCCCGCCGGGCCGTGGCTACGCCCGGCTCGGCACGGCCGCGGTGCACCGCCTCCAGGTGCCGGCGACACCCGACCCGTACGACGACGCGACCAGCGAGTCGCACCGGCAGGCGGTCCTGGAGCTACTGCCGGGGCGGAGCACACCGGCGGACGCGGTTGAGCCGGTGGCGGGGGCGGGGGCAGAGCCGGAGCCGGTGCCCGCCGAAAGCTGAAGAGCGAACGACGGTGACGGGTTTTCGGGGGTGAATTGGTGTCAATGTGGGCCCCCATACACGGGTTGCGCCCCCCCGCCCAGCCCCGCGCCCCCGCCCGCGCGACCCCGGCCCGCGCGACGCGCCCCCACCCCGCCGGGGC
>NZ_JBHYIG010000169.1:10705-16096 GCF_042740015.1 Streptomyces sp. NPDC059037 | reverse complement strand
ACGCGCCAACGCCGTTGAGTGTTGCGGTTTCAATTTTTTTTAAATTTTACCCCTTACATCCGTCGTCTGCCACCCGCCACCTGCCACCTGCCACCTGCCACCTGCCACCTGCCCGGCATCACGCCACAAACGCCCGAGGCGTCTCCACCCCGGCCCCCGCCCCCGTCTCCACCAACCGAGCCGCCGCCGCCAGTCGCGCCGCCGCCTCGTCCGCCACCGCGCCTCCCACGGTGAACGGCAGCCGCACATACCCCTCGAACGCGCCGTCCACTCCGAAGCGCGGCCCCGACGGGACCCTGACCCCCACGCGTTCGCCGACCTCGGCGAGGCGGGAGCCGGAGATGCCGCCGGTGCGCACCCAGAGGGTGAGGCCGCCGGCCGGCACCTCGAACTCCCAGCCGGGCAGTTCGCGGCGGACGGCGGCGACCAGGGCGTCGCGGTTCTCGCGCGCCTGGGCCCTGCGCACCTCCACGGCCGACTCCCAACCGCCGGTGTTCAGGAGCCAGTTCACGGCCAGCTGTTCCAGGACGGGGGTGCCCATGTCGGCGTATGCGCGGGCCGAGATCAGGCTGCGGATCACATCGGGGGCGGCCCGTACCCAGCCGATGCGCATGCCCGCCCAGAAGGCCTTGCTCGCCGAGCCGACGGTGATGACGGTCGAGCCCGCCGGGTCGAATCCGCAGACGGGGCGCGGCATCGGCAGGTCCGTGTCGAGCTGCAGTTCGCTCATCGTCTCGTCGACGACGAGGACGGTGCCGGAGGAGCGGGCCGCGTCGACGAGTTGGCGCCGCTGGTCCTCGTCGGCGAGGGCGCCGGTGGGGTTGTGGAAGTCGGCGACCACGTAGGCGAGCCGGGGCGCCGCGTCGCGCAGCACCTGGCGCCAGCGGTCCATGTCCCAGCCGCCGAGTCCATCGGCCATGGCGACGGGGACGAGGCGGGCGCCCGTCTCGCGCATGAGCTGGAGGATGTTGGCGTACGAGGGGGATTCGACGGCGATGCGTTCGCCGCGCGGGGCGAAAAGGTGGCAGATCGCGTCGATGGCGCCCATCGCGCCGGTGGTGACCATGATCTGTTCGGGCATGGTCGGGATGCCGCGCGCGGTGTAGCGCTCGGCGAGCATCTGGCGCAGTTCGGGCAGTCCTGCCGGGTAGTCGCCGTGGGTGTGGGCGTAGGGAGGCAGTTCCTCCAGGGCGCCCTGGACGGAGCGGGTGAGCCAGGGCTCGGGTGCGGGCAGGGCCGCGCAGCCGAGGTCGATCATCGAGCCGAGCGCTTCGGGGGGCAGTGGTTCGAGCCCGCGCGCGGGCAGCGGGTTGCCGGCGGGGACGGCGGTCCAACTGCCCGCCCCCCTGCGGGATTCGAGGAATCCTTCGGTGCGCAGCGCCTCGTACGCGGCGGCGACGGTGGTCCGGCTGACGGAGAGCGACACGGCCAGTTCGCGCTCGGCGGGCAGCCGGGCGGCGACGGGGACCCGGCCTTCGAGGACGAGCATGCGGATGCCGTCGGCGAGGGCTCGGTAGGCGGGCGGCCTGCGGCTGCCCGGGCCCGCGGGGCGGGTCTGCTGAGAGGTGAGCAGCCGGGCGAGTTGTGTGGCGCCCACCGCCGAAGTCCACTGAGCCATGATTCCCAGTCCACCTTCCTGGAATTGGCCATGGTTGGCATCCCTTTACAAGCCACAGAGTGTCATGCGTCAGGCCACTACCACTAGCGGGGGGCATCTCTTGTCCACGTCGAAGCCACCGACTCCACCGGCCGCCCGGGAGCCGCGACCAGTGAAGGCGCACCTCGCACGTCGCCTCGTCCAGTTGTACGTGGGCCTGGCGCTGTACGGGGCGAGCTCCGCCCTCCTTGTGGAGTCCGGGCTCGGCCTCGAGCCGTGGAACGTGCTGCACCAGGGCCTGGCCGAGCTGACCGGGATGTCCATCGGGGTCGTCTCGATCTTCGTGGGCGCGGCCGTGCTGCTGCTGTGGATCCCGCTGAGGCAGCGTCCCGGTCTGGGCACGGTGTCCAACGTCTTCGTCGTGGGCCTGGCGATGGACGGCACCCTCGCGCTGCTGCCGGACGCGCACGCGCTCGGCGCCCGTGTCCCGCTCCTTGTGGCGGGCATCGTCCTGAACGGTGTGGCGACCGGGCTCTACATCTCGGCCAGGTTCGGGCCGGGTCCGCGGGACGGTCTGATGACGGGCCTGCATCAGCGCACGGGCCGTTCGATCCGGCTGATGCGGACGCTGATCGAGGTGGCGGTGGTGGCGACCGGCTTCGCGCTGGGCGGCACGGTGGGTGTGGGGACGATCCTGTACGCGCTGGCGATCGGGCCGCTCGCCCAGTTCTTCCTGCGCTTCTTCGCCGTCCCTGCTCCATCCGGGAGTGCTGTGGTGGCCGCCGGCGGTCAACCGGAGCAGGCGATACTGCAGCGGTGACCCAGCGCGTACGCCATCCCTATCTCGACCATCCGGGCCCGCTCGCCTTCGCCCACCGCGGCGGGGCGGCCGACGGCCTGGAGAACACCGCGGCCGCGTTCCGGCGCGCCGTCGGCCTGGGCTACCGCTACATCGAGACGGACGTGCACGCCACGTCGGACGGCAGGCTCGTCGCCTTCCACGACGCGACGCTGGACCGGGTGACGGACGGGGCCGGCCGGATCGCCGGCCTTCCCTGGGAGGACGTGCGCCACGCGCGCGTGGCGGGCCGTGAGCCGGTGCCCCTCTTCGAAGAGCTCCTGGAGTCGTTCCCGGACGTCCGCTGGAACGTGGACGTCAAGGCCGGGCCCGCCCTGCTCCCGCTGCTCGATCTGCTGCGCCGTACGGACGCCTGGGACCGTGTGTGCGTGGGCTCGTTCTCGGAGGCCCGGGTGGCCAGGGCGCAGCGCCTTGCGGGGCCGCGCCTGGCCACGTCGTACGGGACGCGGGGTGTGGCGGCGCTCCGGCTGCGCTCCTACGGGGTGCCGGCCATGGTGCGCGCGTCCGCGGTGTGCGCGCAGGTGCCCGAGACGCACGGCGGGATCCGGGTGGTCGACCGCCGCTTCGTGCGCGCGGCCCACGCGCGCGGGCTGCAGGTCCATGTCTGGACGGTCAATGACGCGGACCGCATGACGGCCCTTCTCGACCTCGGAGTGGATGGCATCATTTCCGATCACATCGAGACGCTGCGCGAGGTGCTGAAGGACCGGGGCACCTGGGCCTGACCGCTCTGGCGGGGGCAGCGGACCACGGGGAACGGCGAGGGGGCACGGGTGGGCAGCGACACCGTGCGGGCAGAGCGGACGGCCGACGAGGAGGCCGCAGGGCGACGGCGCGAACAGCGCGGCTGGTACGTCTACGACTGGGCCTGTTCCGTCTACTCGACGAGCGTCCTGACGGTGTTCCTCGGCCCCTATCTGACGGAGATCGCCAAGGCGGCCGCGGACGCGGACGGGTACGTCCATCCGCTGGGCGTCCCGGTCAGCGCCGGGTCGTTCTTCGCGTACACGGTCTCGGCGTCGGTGCTCGTCTCGATCTTCGTGATGCCGATGGCGGGGGCGGCCGCCGACCGTTCGGGCCGCAAGAAGCCGCTCCTGGCGGCAGCGGCCTATCTGGGGGCCGGGGCGACGGCGGGGATGTTCTTCCTGGATGGCGACCGCTATCTGCTCGGCGGGTTCCTGCTGATCGTCGCCAATGCGTCGCTCGCCGTGTCGATGGTGCTCTACAACTCCTACCTGCCGCAGATCGCGACCCCCGAGGAGCGCGACGCCGTCTCCTCGCGAGGCTGGGCGTTCGGTTACGCGTCGGGCGCGCTCGTCCTGGTGGCGAATCTGGTCCTGTTCCTGGCGCATGACACCTTCGGTGTCTCCGAGGCGACGGCCGTACGCATCTGTCTGGCGTCGGCGGGTGTGTGGTGGGGCGCGTTCACGCTCGTACCGCTGCGGAGGCTGCGCGACCGCAAGGCGCCGCCTTCGGAGACGGCGGGACGCGGCTGGCGGCAGCTGGCGTCGACCGTGCGCGACATGCGCCGCCACCCGCACACCCTCGCCTTCCTCCTGGCGTACCTCGTCTACAACGACGGCGTGCAGACGGTGATCTCCCAGGCGTCCGTGTACGGCTCGGAGGAGCTGGGCCTCGGCCAGTCCACGCTGATCGTGGCGGTCCTGCTGGTGCAGCTGCTCGCGGTGGCGGGCGCGCTCGGCATGGGGCGGCTCGCCCGTACGTACGGGGCCAAGCGCACGATCCTGGGCTCGCTGGTCGCCTGGACGGTGACGATCGGCGGCGGGTATTTCCTGCCTTCGGGGGCGCCGGTGTGCTTCTTCGTGCTCGCCGCGGGGATCGGTCTGGTGCTCGGCGGCACCCAGGCCCTCTCGCGGTCCCTCTTCTCGCATCTGGTTCCTGCGGGGAAGGAGGCCGAGTACTTCTCCGCGTACGAGATCAGCGATCGCGGGATGGCCTGGCTGGGGCCCCTGGTGTTCGGCCTGACGTTCCAGCTCACGGGGAGCTATCGGGACGCGATCATCTCGCTGGTGGCCTTCTTCGTGATCGGTTTCGCGCTGCTCGCGCGGGTGCCCGTACGGCGTGCGGTACGCGACGCGGGAAATCCCGTACCCGACAGGATTTAGCAACTGAAGCCAAAGGGCGGTAGTGTACGCGTTTGGCCTACCAGGCGGACCGTTACTGCGCGATGAGCATTCAGAAACGCTGGGTGACATCTGTGACCAGATGTGACAAACCGGGCGCTGGTGGGTACAACAAGGGGCGGCATACGACGGCGACGCATGACCCTGAACGGGAATCTTTACCGCCGACCGGACGTTGACCGGATGACGACGACAGCGACACCTGTCCTGTGGGCGACAAGCCCGGGAGGCACGATTCATGAGTGAGCGAGCTCTTCGCGGCACGCGCCTCGTGGTGACCAGCTACGAGACCGACCGCGGCATCGACTTGGCTCCGCGCCAGGCCGTGGAGTACGCATGCCAGAACGGACATCGATTTGAGATGCCCTTCTCGGTAGAGGCGGAAATCCCGCCGGAGTGGGAGTGCAAGGTCTGCGGGGCCCAGGCACTCCTTGTTGACGGCGATGGACCTGAGGAGAAGAAGGGGAAGCCTGCGCGTACGCACTGGGACATGCTCATGGAGCGCCGTACTCGAGAGGAACTCGAGGAGGTCCTGGAGGAGCGCCTCGCGGTGCTTCGGTCGGGAGCCATGAACATCGCGGTGCACCCGCGGGACAGCCGCAAGTCCGCCTGACGGCGAACTGAACAACACCGCACATACGAAGGCCGGGGCCCTGCTGAGCAGGGCCCCCGCCGTCGTGCGGGGTTCGTGGGGGTGCCCCCCCCCGGGCGCAGTGCGGTCGCTTATACACAACTGTCGCTGCCGACGACCAAGCCAGTGTAGATATCGGGGGTGGGCGGGGGCTTTATCT
>NZ_JBHYIG010000169.1:2978-10695 GCF_042740015.1 Streptomyces sp. NPDC059037 | reverse complement strand
GGGGTCCGGGGGGCTGGTTTATGTGTAAAGCCCCCCCCCCCCCCACATCCGCGGGCGGGGGCCCGGCGGCGCGGGCCCCCGGCCTTCGTGCGTGCTTCGTGCGTATGCCCGCCCGCGGGCTCAGTGCGGGAGCTGCGGGTCGTCCGGGCGCGGCCCCCGGGCCGGCGGCTCGTCGTCCCTGATGACCTCGCCCTGGACGACCTTGCCGTCCGGGCGGTGCATGCGCGCCTGCTGGAAGGCGTCGCCGAGGCCGCCGGGGGTGGCCTCGCGGACCTTGCGCTCGATGGTCCGCTCCGCGAAACGGCCAAGGGCCTTCTGGACGGGCGGCACCAGGAGAACCAGTCCCAGGGCGTCGGAGATCAGCCCCGGCAGGATGAGCAGCAGCCCGCCCAGCATCGTGAGGGCGTTGCCGCCGCCCCGCTCGGCGGTGGGGGGCGTCAGGCCGCTCTGCTGCTGTTGCAGGGTCTCGCTGAGCTCCCGGAAGGCCCGGCGTCCGGCGCGCTTGATGACCACGCCGCCGAGCACCACACCGGCCACGAGCAGCAGGAAGACCGTGAGCCCGCCGGCGGCGCCCGCCACGACGGTCAGCAGCCAGATCTCCAGGACCAGCCACGCGGCGATGCCGAGCGGCAGGAACCTCAGGACGCGGGAGCGCCGGGGCCGGGCGGGTCGGGTGGGCGGTACGCCAGTCGTCATGGCTCCAGTGTGCCTGGGCCCGGTTCAGTCCGGCATAAGGGGATGATCAATAAGCGCCGCTCAGGGGCCCGCGGCCCCCTGTGGGGGCCGGTGCGGGCCTCAGCGGGGCTTGCGGCCCGTGACGCGGCCGACGCGCTCGCCCACGCCCCACGCCGTGACGCGCCAGAGCGCCTCGGCGACGATGTCCTGGCTCATCTTGCTGTCGCCGTGTTCGCGCTCGATGAACGTGATCGGCACCTCGACGACGTGGTACCCGGCCTTGATGGCCCGGCGGGCCAGGTCGACCTGGAAGCAGTAGCCCTGCGACGCGACCTCGTCGAGGCCGATGCCTTCGAGGGTCTCGCGGCGGAACGCGCGGTAGCCGCCGGTGATGTCGCGCAGCGGCACGTCGAGCATCAGCCGGGAGTAGGTGCTGCCGCCGCGGGAGATGAACTCGCGGTACTTGGGCCAGTTGACGATCCGGCCGCCCGGCACCCAGCGCGAGCCGAGGACGAGGTCGGCGCCCTTGAGGGCGGTGAGCAGCCGGGGCAGTTCCTCGGGCTGGTGCGAGCCGTCGGCGTCCATCTCGACGATCACGCCGTAGTCATGGTCCAGGCCCCACCGGAAGCCCGCGAGGTAGGCGGCGCCGAGGCCTTCCTTGCCCTTGCGGTGCAGTACGTGGACCTGGTCGTCGTCGGCCGCGAGCTCATCGGCAATCTTGCCGGTGCCGTCGGGGCTGTTGTCGTCGGCGACGAGGATGTGCACATCGGGCACGGCGGCCCGGACACGGCCGACGATGGACTGGATGTTCTCCGCCTCGTTGTAGGTCGGAATGATCACCAAGGCCATGCCGAGCGGGCCGAACTGCCTCCCCTGGTCACCGGTTTCGGAGACCCCACCGCCGTCGTTCACTACTGCCCCTTCGTTCGTACGCAGAGGACCACCATAGTGGCCGCGTCCGGAGTGGCCACGGCGGCACGGGCAGATGAACGGAGTACTGCGGATCGGGGCCCGGCACCCTTCGGGCCGACCTGGGGCCCGCTGGCTGCGGGTCGACCGAGAGCCGTTGTCTACTGAGCGTCCGGGCCCCACCCGGGTCGCACCTGCCGACTCGGTGGAACGTTCCCTCGCGTCCGTGGCGCGGGCGCTGGACCTGGCTCCCAGTGGTGGTGCGCCGGTGCGGCACACCTCCCATGGCCCAGCGGCGTTCGACGGCTGCGTGGAGGTTCCCCGGTCGGACGTCCTGTGGTGGACCCGGCCGAACCTACCGGCCGACGGCGGCGTTCTGTCAATAGCCGTTTGACCTGGGCCGTTTGGAGAGACAGCCAGGTCAGTGCGGCGGATGCGCAGGTCGCGGGAGACGGCGAAGGGCCGCGATCGGCCGTACACACCGCGGGGACATCACTCGTCCGGCCGCACGAAGACCGGCTGCCCGAACACGACCGTGCGCAGGCAGACGGGCAGCTCGGCCCCCGGCGTCAGATCGGGCAGTCCCGGCGTTCCGGAGCGCGGGTCGGTGGACCAGCGGGCGACGCGGTCGTCGGGTGCCTGGACGACCAGGTCGTCGGTGCGCCACACGGCGTAGTCCGCGGGCGCGCCCGGCACCAGGACGCCCGCGTCGTCCCGGCCGATGGCCCGCCAGCCGCCCCGGGTGTGGGCGGTGAACGCGGCACGTACGGAGACGCGGTGTTCGAGGGTCCGGTGGAAGGCGGCGGCGCGGACGGTGCCCCAGGGGTCGAGCGGGGTGACGGGGCTGTCGGAGCCGAAGGCGAGCGGGACGCCGGTGCGCAGCAGGGCGGCGTACGGATTGAGGGTGCGGGCCCGCTCGGCGCCGAGGCGCTGGACGTACATGCCGTCGTCACCGCCCCACAGGGCGTCGAAGGCGGGCTGCACGGACGCGGTGAGGCCCAGCTCGGCGAAGGCGGCGATCGTCTCCGGGGTGAGCATCTCGGCGTGTTCGACGCGGTGCCTGGCGGCGCGGACGCGGGGCAGGCCGACCTTCTCGGATGCGGCGCGGATGCCCTCGACGACGGCGGTCATCGCGGCGTCGCCGATGGCGTGGAACCCGGCCTGGACACCGGCCTCGGTGCAGGCGATGACGTGCGCGGCGACGGCGGCGGCGTCCAGGTAGGCGGTGCCGGTGTGGCCGGCGTCGGCGTACGGCTCGTGCAGACAGGCGGTGTGCGAGCCGAGGGCGCCGTCGACGAAGAGGTCGCCCGCGGCACCGACCGCACCCAGTTCCTTTGCACGGGCGATGCCTTCCGCGCCCTGCTCGGCCCAGTAGCCGACGACGCGCGGCCCGGCCTCGCCCGCGGCCAGGCGGAGCAGTCCGGTCAGGTCGTCCTCGCCGGAGATGTCGGGTCCCGCGCACTCGTGCACGGAGCCGATGCCGAGCGAGGCGGCGCGCCGCAGAGCCGCGCGCTGGGCATCGGTGCGCTGCTGCGGGGTGAGCGCGCCGAGGGCTGCGGCGCGCACCGCGTGGTGGGCGTCGGCGGTCAGCGGGGCGTCCGCCTGGAAGCCGGTTCGCCCGGTGACGCCGGGGACGAGGTCGAGCAGCGCGGTGCTGACGACCGCCGAGTGGACGTCGATGCGGGAGAGGTAGAGGGGGCGGCCGCCGGTTGCCTCGTCGAGCTCCGCGCGGGTGGGCGGGCGGCCGCCGGGCCAGCGGGCGGCGTCCCAGCCGTGGCCGAGCAGGACACGGTCGTGCGGGCGCACGGCGGTGTGTTCGCGGACGAGGGCGAGCGCCTCGTCGAGGGAGCGCGCACCCGTCAGGTCGAGTCCCGTCAGGGCGAGGCCGGTGGCGGTCGTGTGCACATGCGCATCGGTGAACGCCGGGGTGACGAGGGCTCCCTCCAGGTCGACGATCTCGTCCACGCCGTCGGCGAACGCGTCGGCTGCCCCTTCGGATCCCACCCAGGCGACGTGCCCGCGTTCGACGACCATCGCCGTGGCGAACGGGTCGGCGGGGCTGTGGACGTCTCCGCCGCGCAGCAGCACGGTGCGGTGACCCTGAGGGGGGTTCTGGGGGGCGGTGCTCTCCATCATGGGACCAGTCTGGCCCCTGCCGGTGCGCGCCCTGCACAGGGGGCGCCCGCGGCCGTCTCAGACCTGCGGGGGCCGTGCCTCGTAGGGGGTGGAGAGCACGACCGTCGTCCGCGTCGAGACGCCGGCCAGGGCGCGCAGCCGGCTCAGCAGGTGTTCCAGCTCCAGGGGCGTCGCCACGCGCACCTTGAGGATGTAGTTCTCGTCGCCCGCCACGCTGTGGCACGCCTCGATCTCCGGGACGCCGGCGAGGCGTTCGGCGATGTCGTCGGGCGCGCTGGGGTCGAAGGGCTTCACCGAGATGAAGGCCGTGAGCGGCAGCCCGACGGCTTCGGGGTCCACGACCGCGGCGTAGCCACGGATGACACCGCGCTGCTCCAGGCGGCGTACCCGCTGGTGCACGGCCGATGTGGACAGGCCCGTGGCCTTGCCCAGGTCGGTGTAGCTCATCCGCCCGTCCTTGACGAGCAGCTGCACGATCTGTCGGTCCAGCTCCTCCATGCGCCGAACCTACAGGGCTCTTGATCCCTCCGGATACCTGAGAGCCGACGTCGGACATCTTCTTCCGGCATGTGACGAACGCCACATGCCTGTGACTGTGTCCAAAGGGATGCCACGATTACCTCTACGACGGGACGGGAAGTGCTTGCTGTGGTCGAGGCCGCAGCGCCTTCTCGGCCCACCCAAGGGGGAGAATCCCATGCAGAACTTGAAGCGCCCCGGTCGCTCTGCCCGCAGCAAGCAGCAGCGCTCCGATGAATCCGCGTCCGCCCTCGCATCGGAGGGCGTCGAACCGGGTTCCGAACCGGCCCAGCACGGCGCCGACTTCGACGCGTACGACACCTTCGAGATGTACCGCGTGACGTGCCCGGACTGCGCGCAGCCGATCGCGCTCCTGGCCGACGAGGACGTGCTGCCCGAGCACGCGCTGTGCCCCACTCCGTGGAACCCGTTCGGGCTCACGGTCTGCGCAGGCACGGGCCGCGCGGCGGCCGACGCGGCGCCCGCCGACGAGTCGATGGAGGCTCAGGAGCAGGACACCGCCCTGCTGTTGACGCTCCCTCAGGGACTCGACTGGCGGACCCAGCCCTTCTCGCACGTCGGCGGCCAGGGCTCGCGCCCGCTGAGCGTGCCCCGGCAGGTCCGGCGCTCGGCCGCCTGAGGGTTCACCAGTAGCTGCCCTGCACCATGGCCGCCAGGCTGGCGTGGTGCAGGATCAGCTTGTCCGGATCCTCGGGGACCGCGGCCTCGCCGAAGTGCACCTGGCGGTAGGCGACGCGGAGCATGACGATGGCGTGCCGCAGCGCCGCGTACAGCGTGTGGAAGTCCATGGACCGCGGTGTGTGGCCGGTCAGTTGGGCGTAGCGCTCCTCGATGCGGTCCCGGCGCAGGAAGTCGGGCAGGCCGTCCTGCCCGAAGCTCACCGTCAGGTCCTGGAAGAAGCGGTGCAGATAGACCAGCCAGCCGAGGTCGACCTCGCGGGGCGCGAGCGCCGCCATCTCCCAGTCGAGGACGGCCGCGGGTTCGAAGCCGTCGTAGATGACGTTGCCGATGCGCGCGTCACCCCAGTTGAGGACGGCGTCGCCCTCTTCGTCGGGCCACGTTTCATCGAGCCGGTCGAAGGCGCTCTCGATGAGCGGTGAGCGCGGCAGGCCGTCGACCACCCAGGCGTAGTAGGCGCGTTGGGCGGCGACGTGCCGGCGCAGTGGGCTGCCCTCGCCCGGCAGGGCGAGGAACTGGGCCTCCTCGACCGGCACTTGGTCGTGCAGGCGGGCGACCAGGCCGATCGACGCCTCCTCCAGGTGAGCTCGTTCGGCGTCGCTCGCCGCGTGCAGCCAATTCCCCTCGTACGTATAGGGCATGACGTCCGGCGGCACGCGGCCCTCGACCCGCTCCATGACAAGGAAGGGTGCGCCAAGCGGCTCCGGGTCCTCCTCCAGCCAGAGCACGCGCGGCACCGGCAGATCGGTGCGCTCGGCGACCAGGCGCATCGTGCGGTGCTGGCGCGGCAGGTCGTAGACCGGGAAGATCGTGTACGCGGCCGGGTCCGCCGCCACGCGCAACGCGCAGGCCCGCAGCGGTGGTTCGGGGTGCTCGATGTCGAAGAGCAGGGTCTCGCTCGACATGCCGTTGGACTCGGGGACCCGCACGCCGGTGGCCTTGGCGCCGGGCAGCCGCGCGGCGAGCCAGGCGGTGAGGCGGCGGGCCAGCTCCTCGGGGTCGCGGGTGGTGGTGCGGGGGCGGGGTGCTGTGGCCATCGCGGAGCTCCTCTCCTTGGCTGCGGATCTCAGGGGGCGACGGAGTCGAAGCCGGTGAAGCCGCTCGGGTCGTGGCGGCCGAAGCTGCCGTGCTCGAAAATGCCGTACCCCGTCTGCCCGTTGAGGGTGAAACGGGCGGCATGGTCGATGACTCCGTACGCGGCCATGGGGTGCGCGGCGGGGTCCGACAGGTCGTAGGCGCGCCGGTCGCTCCAGCCGCGCCCCTGCCAGGTGCCGTGCTGCCAGTCGTCGGCCGGCGGGTAGCCGGCGCCCACGGCGAGCGGCAGGGAGGCGAGGACCTCGACGCCGAGCTCCAGGGGCTTGCGGTCGCCGGGGTCGGTCAGGTGGATGACGGCGCGCTCGGGGTGGCGGGTGCCGGGGCGGTAGGTGATGTCGGCCTGGGGCCAGCCGAGTTGGCGGTCGCGGTGGCCTTCGCGGACGAGTGTCGCCTCGTTGAGGGTGCGGTGGCCGTCGGCGTCCTCCTGGGTGATGACCATGAGGAAGCGGTCGTCGAAGCGCACCGGGCTCCAGATCCAGTGGAAGCCCTCGGTGCCGAACTCCTCTTCCAGGCGCCCGCGTTCCTCGCCGGGTATCGGCCGCACGCCCCAGCTCCGGTCGCGGGTCGCGGTCCACTCCCCCGCCGTCACGGCGATCTCCTCGCCCCCGATGCGGATCTGCCCGGAGCAGCCGCCCGCCTGCACGAAGCGGCGCCCTTCGAGGGAGAGCCGGTCGCCGCGCCGCTGGATGTGGTGGGGCTCCCACAGGGCGGGGAAGCTCGCGGACCAAGTGATGTCGTACGAAAGGGAGTCGGGGTCGCCGGGATCGGCGGCGCACCTCAGGCGCAGGCGCCGCAGCGGCTCGTCGACGGTGATGCTCAGCGGGCCGACGGAGAGGTTCATCCGGTCGTCGCCGAGCGCGTCCGATGCGCGTACGGCGTGCAGCGTATCCCCGGTGCGCAGGGTGGCGTAGGCGTCGATCACCCCGACGTTCGGGTAGACGCCGAGCCCGAGGATGAGGAGCGCGCGGCCCTCGTGGTCGAAGAGGTGGAAGATACAGCGGTCATAGGCGTTGCGGTCGCCGGTCGCGACGTGCTTCATCGAGAGCGGGACCTGGTGGATCGGGTACTCGTCGAGCGGAACGGGACGGTCCTCTGCCACGGCAAACCTCCCTGGGCGCACGGCAGTTGCGAGTGCGCGGGGCAGGCCGACGGCCCCCGGCGCGGAGTTGACGGTACGTCAGACAACGCGACGGAGCCAGACACGTGTCAGCCCGCGTTCACCGGGCCGGCGCCGCCCGCGTTCCCACTGGGAGCCCGCACATCACCGCACGGGCCTGTCGCGAACTGAGGCTCGATTCCGACCGGCGGTGACCTGTCCGGCTCGGTGCGCGTTGGCCCGGCATGACCACCCCCACACCGATGCCCGCCGCGCTCCCGCCGACCGGCCGCCGCAGGCGCCCCCTGCTGACGGCCCCCGAACCCCCCGCAGAATCGGTTCCCCAATACCCCCAGCGCCCCCCGTCACCGCAGCACCCTCAGCCGCCCCAGCGCACTCATTCCCCCCAGCCGCCACAGCCACCCCAGCCGCAGCTGCAGGACCCGCCCATCTACCGCGCCCTGATCCGGAACTGGGCCGAGCGCGGCAAGACGCTGCCGGGGGGGGGGGGGGGCGGGGGTGCCCCCCCCGCGGCGGGGGGGGGGGTTGCGGGGGGGGCGCGGCGCGCCCCCCCGGGCCCGGATGAGC
>NZ_JBHYIG010000169.1:0-2968 GCF_042740015.1 Streptomyces sp. NPDC059037 | reverse complement strand
GAGTGGGTCCGGCTCGCGGCGCCGCCGGTCAGGCTCGGGCAGTTCAGCGCGAGTCGGGACCCGCGAGGTGACGGGCGATGACCATCCGCTGGATCTGATTGGTGCCCTCGACGATCTGCAGCACCTTGGCCTCGCGCATGAAGCGCTCCACCGGGAAGTCCGCGGTGTAGCCATAGCCGCCGAGCACCTGCACGGCGTCCGTCGTGACCTTCATCGCGGCGTCCGTGCACAGCAGCTTCGCCATGGCCGCCTGCTTGGAGAACGGCCTGCCCGCGTCACGCAGCCTGGCGGCGGCGAGATAGAGCGCCCGGCCCGCCTCGATCTGCGTCGCCATGTCCGCGAGCATGAACCGCAGGCCCTGGAAGTCCGCGATCGGCCGGCCGAACTGCCGCCGCTCGGTGGCATACGACAGCGCCGCGTCCAGCGCCGCCTGGGCCACGCCGACGGCACAGGCCGCGATGCCGAGCCGCCCCGAGTCGAGCGCGGACAGCGCGATCGCGAAGCCCTGGCCCTCCTCGCCGATGCGGCGGGCGTCGGACACCCGTACCCCGTCGAAGTTGATCTGGGCGGTGGGCGAGCCCTTCATGCCCATCTTCTTCTCCGGCACCGCCGCGTTCAGACCCTCGGCGTCGCCCGGCACCAGGAACGCGGAGATGCCACGCGCCCCCTCGCCGCCGGTGCGGGCCAGGACGGTGTAGAAGTCGGCGACCCCGCCGTGCGTGATCCACGCCTTCGTTCCGGTGAGGACCCAGTCGTCGCCGTCGCGCACGGCCTTGGTCCGCAGGGACGCCGCGTCCGAACCCGACGCGGGCTCGGAGAGGCAGTACGCCCCGAGCAGTCCGCCGCCGAGCATCGCAGGCAGATGCTCGCTCTGCTGCTCCTTGGTGCCGTAGCCGGCGAGCGCGTGGCAGGACAGGGAGTGGACGCTGACGCCGAGGCCGACGGTGAGCCGGGCCGCGGCGAGCTCCTCGAGGACCTGCAGATAGACCTCGTACGGCTGGTCGCCGCCGCCGCATTCCGAGTCGTACGGAAGACCGAGCAGTCCGGACTCGGACAGCAGGGTGAAGACCTCGCGCGGGAAGTGCCCGGCGTCCTCTTCCTCGGCCGCGTCCGGGGCGATCTCGCGCTGGGCGATGTCCCGGACCAGTGAGAGCAGATCCCTGGCCTCATCCGTGGGCAGCTGACGGTCCACCGGCTGCGGGGCGTGGTCGGGCATGACGCTCTCCTCCCTGTCGGGCGCTGCGGCGGGCGCCACCTGGGTGAGGCGACGCCGCCGGGAAACGATGCCGGGCCGGGGTCTCCTTCCGGGTCACGGAAGCGGCTGACCAGCGGCTGTGGCGCGTTGAGTATGCCCGATCGGCGGCAGCCAGTCACTGGTTAACGACCGCTTACTCAAAAGATAGCCGAAGATCACAGGCGATCACGGACGATCGCTGACGATCACGGGATTGGTACGAACCATTGACCGCACTGGTCTAGTCCTCCTACTGTTCCCCCGAGCGTCTTAACGCGTTCATGCCAAGACGCACAACACGGGTCCACAGCACCACTTCCCCCCTCCCTGTTTCCCCCCACGAGGAGACACGATGCTCAGACCGCACACCCCCCGCGCCCGGTTCAAGGCGCTCCTCGCCACCACGTGTTGCGCCGTACTCGGCGCGGGTCTGCTGGCCGGCGCGGGCACGGCCGCCGCCGGGCAGGACAAGGACTCCGCGGCGAAGGCGACGAAGGCCGCCGCCGGTTCCAAGGTCGTCGGATACTTCACCGAATGGGGTGTCTACGACCGGAACTACCACGTCAAGAACGTGCAGACGTCCGGCTCGGCCGCCAAGCTCACGCACATCAACTACGCCTTCGGCAACGTCCAGGGCGGCAAGTGCGCCATGGGCGACGCCTACGCGGCGACCGACAAGGCGTACACCGCCGACCAGTCGGTGGACGGCGTCGCCGACACCTGGGACCAGGAGCTGCGCGGCAACTTCAACCAGCTGCGCAAGCTGAAGAAGGAGAACCCGAACCTGAAGGTCCTCTGGTCCTTCGGCGGCTGGACCTGGTCGGGCGGCTTCACCGAGGCCGCGAAGAACCCCGAGGCCTTCGCCCAGTCCTGCTACGACCTGGTCGAGAACTCCAAGTGGGCCGATGTCTTCGACGGCATCGACATCGACTGGGAGTACCCCAACGCCTGCGGCCTGACCTGTGACACCAGCGGGCGCGAGGCGTACAAGAACCTGATGTCCGCGGTCCGTTCGAAGTTCGGCAGCGGCAATCTCGTGACCGCGGCCATCCCGGCGGACGCATCGGACGGCGGCAAGATCGACGCCGCCGACTACGCGGGCGCCGCCCAGTACGTCGACTGGTACAACCCGATGACGTACGACTTCTTCGGCGCCTGGGACGCGCAGGGCCCGACCGCCCCGCACTCGCCGCTCACCTCGTACAGCGGCATCCCCAAGGAGTCCTGGAACTCCGACGCCACGATCAAGAAGCTCAAGGCGCTCGGCGTTCCGTCCGAGAAGCTGCTTCTCGGGATCGGTTTCTACGGCCGCGGCTGGACGGGCGTCACGCAGAAGGAGCCCGGCGGCACCGCGACCGGACCGGCCGCGGGCAAGTACGAGCAGGGCATCGACGACTACAAGGAACTGAAGACCAAGTGCCCGGCCAACGGCACGGTCGGCGGGACCGCGTACGCGCACTGCGGCACCAACTGGTGGAGCTACGACACGCCGGCGACCATCGCGGGGAAGATGGACTACAAGAACCAGCAGGGCCTCGGTGGCACGTTCTTCTGGGAGCTCAGCGGAGACACGTCCGACGGTGAGTTGATCAAGTCCATCAACTGACCGTTCGCACGGGGGATTCGGGGCGGGAGCCGGTCGGCGGCGCCCCCCCCCGCCTCAAGGCCGCGCCCGCCGCGGAAACCCCGGGGCGAAGTCCTCGAAGAAGCGCAGTGGGTGACCCGGGGTGGGGA
>NZ_JBHYIG010000168.1:0-21645 GCF_042740015.1 Streptomyces sp. NPDC059037 | reverse complement strand
TGGGTGTGTTTTTTTCATCCGCTGGCGGGGCGCCCCTGCCCGTGTGGTTCACACCCCGCCCCTCGCTGATCCTCCACCACCCCCCCCCCCCCCCACTTCTGCTGTTCTGCGGAGAGCCGGTCGAACAGGGCCTGGCGCACGGCGGAGACGTGCCCGGGCGCGGTCCTGCGCAGCACCTCGTACCCGTCGTCGGTGAGGATCGCGAACTGGCCGCGCTTGTCGGACGGGCAGTCCTCGCGGCGCACCCAGCCGTTCTTCTCCAGGCGCGCGATCGCGTGCGAGAGCCGGGACCGGGTGATCTTGGTGTTCCGCGCGAGCTCGGTCATCCGGAGCCGGCGCCGGGGCGCGACGGACAATTGGACGAGCAGGCCGTAGTAGATGTGCGGCATGCCCGCGTCACGCTGCAACTGACGATCGAGGTGATCCTCCAGGAGCGTGGTGGCGTGCAGATACGCGAGCCAGGTGCGCTGTTCGGCGTCGTCGAGCCAGCGCGGCTCCTCGTCCGGAGGAGAAGTGGGTGCCGTGTCCATGTACTCCACTGTACGCAGCCCTTTCTTGAAGGTTAAACAATGTGGGAGTAGGGTCATCATCGAACAGGAAGCTTGAGAGTTAAAGTAAAACTTCCCGGTACGTTCTCGGAGGCGCCGTCATGACCGAAACCCAGGAGCGCATGCCCGCCCTGTACCTCAGCCACGGCGCGCCGCCGCTCGCCGACGACGCCCACTGGCCGGACGAGCTGAAGGCCTGGTCGGCCGGCCTGCCGCGCCCCAAGGCCATCCTGATGGTCTCCGCCCACTGGGAGGAGGCCCCGCTCGCCCTCGGCGCCACCGAGGCGGTGCCGCTCGTCTACGACTTCTGGGGCTTCCCCGAGCATTACTACCAGGTGACGTATGCCGCTCCGGGCGCCCCTCAACTGGCCGATTCCGTACGTAAATTGCTGCGCGGGGCGGGCATGCCGGTGCAGGATATCCCGGACCGCGGGCTCGACCACGGAGCGTATGTCCCGCTCGTCGAGATGTACCCCGACGCGGACATCCCCGTCCTCCAGATCTCCATGCCCACGCTCGACCCGCAGCGCCTGATGGACATCGGCCGCAGGCTGGCGCCGCTGCGGGACGAGGGCGTGCTGATCGTCGGCAGCGGCTTCTTCACGCACAACCTGGCGGCGCTGCGGCAGGGCGGCATTCCGTCCTGGTCGGCGGAGTTCGACGCGTGGGGGCACGAGGCTCTCGATGCGGGGGACGTGGACGGTCTTCTCGACTTCGAGCACAAGTCCCCGGCGGGGCAGCTGGCGCATCCGCGTACGGAGCATTTCGCTCCGCTGTTCGTGACGCTGGGGGCGGCGGAGGCCGCCGGGGACCTGCGCGGGCAGCGGAGTGTGATCGACGGGTTCTGGATGGGGCTGGCGAAGAGGTCGGTGCAATTCGGTTGAGGGGGGGCGCAGGCGCCCCGTAAGGGGCACGGGGAACTGCGCGACCAGCCACAGACGACCCGCAGACGAAAAGCACTCAGCCCAGCGGCACACTCAGCTCAACCGCACGCAAGGCAGCCGCCAAGGCAACCTCATCGCCGACATCCAGCGCGGTGTCGGTGAACTTGATGACGTGCTCGTCACCGTGAGCCAGCGCCCGCTCAAGAACCTCCTCGGGAGCGAAGCTGCCGGGCGCCGTGTACGCGACCGGCGCATCCGGCGCGTACATCGCGGTAACCGCGGCAGACGCCGTCCAGGCGGCACGCAGGCTCGGCACCCACAGCGCGCGGGGAAGTGCGGGGAGCGTGCGCAGAACCGCGTTCGGCGCAGTAGCCGCGTGCACCAGCATCGTCTCGTCGCCGTGCCCGTGCGTGGCGTACCGATGGGTGGCCGCCCGTACCAGCTCGGTCAGCCTGCGCCGGGCCTCCTCCGGGTCGTCCACCGAGGCGGCCCACACCGGCAGTTGGCTGACGCGGCCGAGGCGGGCGGGGAAACCGCCGTCCGCCCGGTCCGCGATGGGCGGCACGGCGGACAGCGCGGCGGCCGCGCTGTCCGCGCCCGGCAGGGGAGTGACGCCGCTGACGGGGTGGTGGCGGGCGGCCCAGTAGCCGAGGCCGTGGGCGAGTTCGGTGCTGCGGGGTTCGGTCTCCTCGCCGCCGAGCAGGGTGCGGACAGCGTGGCCCACCCGGATCACCGGGTGCGTGGAGCCGCCGTACATCCCGGGCAGCAGCCGGGGCCACCACTCGGCGAGCACATCGCGCCAGGGGCGTTCGGCCACCTCGCGCCCGAAGTACGCGATCCAGTCCGCGGCCCGGCGCGGATCGCCGAGTGCGGTGTGGAGGTCCGCGTCGGTGAGGGGCGCGACGCCCGTGGGGAACTCCTCCAGCTTCGGCGTGTACAGCTCCAGCCAGCGGTGGACCGCTCCGGAGTGCCCGTGCGCGGTGAGCGCCTCGACGGCCATCGGGGCGTGGTTGGTGAGCCGTCCGAGCCGCTCGGGACCGGAGGTGTGCAGGCGCTGCAGGGCTTCGTCGAGGGTGCCTGTGGTGTCCATGGCCGCACGCTAGGCGGGTGCCCGCCCGGGCGTAACGGGCTTGCGGCCTAGGCCTGAGGGCCGAGCGGGCGCTCGTACCAGGCGACGTCCCAGTAGCGGCCGAACTTCCGGCCCACCTCCCGGTACGTGCCGACGTGCCGGAAGCCGAAGCGTTCGTGGAGGCGGTGCGAGGCGTCGTTGGGCTGCGCGATCCCGGCGTACGCACGGTGCAGGTTGTCGTAAGTCGCGGCCTCGTCCTCCAGGGCCTCGAAGAGCGCCTTGTACAGCAGCGTGCCGATGCCGCGGCCGCCGGTGTCCGGAGCGCAGTAGACGCTGACTTCTACAGAAGTGGCGTACGCGGCCTTCGGCCGGAAGGGGCTGCTGGTCGCGTATCCGAGCACACGGCCCGAATCCCGCTCCTGGGCAACCATCAGGCGGTGGGGGCCGTCTTCAGGGTGGGAGAGCAGCCAAGGGCGGCGCTCTTCTGGCAGGAAGACGGCCGTGTCGAATGTGATCGCCGTCTCACGTACGTAGTGGTTGTAGATGTCGGTCAGGGCCACGAGGTCGGCCTCCGTGCCCGGCCTGACCTGCACCTCTGTACGTTCCGACGGCATCCGGCCTCCCTTTGTGGCGGCACAGGGTACTGCAACGTCGCGAAAATAGATGTGCGGCTTGGGAATTCTGTCCGGATTCCAGTCGTTGTTTCCATCGGAAGCAGGGCACCCGGAAGGGTGTGGTTTCCACCACAGAGGCCAGTGAAAAGGCCGACCAGGACCTCCACACGCAAGGGAGCACGCATGGCAACCCGTGCCGTCGCCCGTCGTAAGTCCGCCTCCACCGGCGAGACCGACGCGGCACGCAGTGTTCGCGCCGTAGGCGGGGAGATCGCCGACCGCGACCTGGTCGGCATGTACCTCGACGAGATCGCGCGTACGCCGCTGCTCGACGCCGCCAAGGAAGTCGAGCTGTCCCAGATCATCGAGGCGGGTGTCTACGCGCGAAAGATACTCGACGGGGACGTCGAGGACTCCGTCGCGGGCGCGGCCGCGTCCCGCGACGAGCTGGAGGCGCTGGTCGCCGACGGCGAGCGCGCGAAGGACGTCTTCATCCGGTCGAACCTGCGGCTCGTCGTCGCTGTGGCGCGGCGCTATCCGCGCAGCGGTCTGCCTCTGCTCGACCTGATCCAGGAGGGGAACGCGGGCCTGGTGCGCGCGGTCGAGAAGTTCGACTACGCCAAGGGCTTCAAGTTCTCCACGTACGCCACGTGGTGGATCCGCCAGGCCATCACGCGCTCCATAGCCGATCAGTCGCGCACCATCCGGCTCCCCGTCCACCTGGTGGAGGAGCTGGGCCGGATCCGTCGCGTCCAGCGCGAGTTCAACCGTAAGAACGGCCGCGATCCGGAGCCCGAGGAGGTCGCAGCCGAGCTCGACTCCACCCCGGCGCGGGTCATCGACGTCCTGGACTGGGCCCGCGACCCGGTCTCGCTGAACATGGGCGTGGACGACGACGGCGACACCCAGTTCGGTGACCTCCTCGAGGACACCTCGGCGATCTCGCCCGAGCAGTCGGTCCTGACGCTGCTGCGCAGTGAGGAACTGGACGACCTGATCGGCCGCCTCGACCAGCGCACGGCCTCCATCATCAAGATGCGGTACGGCATCGAGGACGGCCGCGAGCGGACGCTGACGGAGGTCGGCAAGCAGCACGGTCTGACGCGTGAGCGGATCCGGCAGATCGAGAAGCACGCGCTGCTCGAACTGAAGAAGCTGGCGCGGGACACGGGCTTCGACGCGGCGGCCTAGGCGGCCCGCCTTGAGCCGTCCCCTTTAGCTGAGCCCCGGTGCCATCCCCTCGGCATCGGGGCTCGCTTCTTTTCCCGCCCACCCGCCCGATTGCCCGGTGGTACCAAGACCGCTAGCGCGACACCAGGAAGTGGACCTCTCGGGGCCTGATCTCCAGGTCGCTCTGGCCGTCAGGCGTCGCGTCCATCTCGCGGGCGAGGTCGGCCGTGGCCCGGAAGGCCTCCTCGGACTCGTACGCGCCGGTGGTGACGACCGCCCCGCCGTCCGGGGTGACCCAGACCCCGACCGACTCGAAGCCCGGCTGGCTGCGCATCGCGTCGGCGACCTGGTGGCACTCGGCGACGAAGGCGTCGACGTGTTCGGGAGCCGGGTAGTGGAAGGCGACGAAGCCGAATGACATGACGTGCCCCTCTCGACGGAGTTATACGATTCCGTACAAGGTGAGGCTAGGCCCGTTGTGCGGCTTCGTACAACAGGTCGTCGACGGTGAGGTGGGCCACAGATGGGCGCGTTGCGCACGCCGCGGGAGCAGTGGATCGAGGAGGGGCTGCGGGCGCTGGCCGCGGGCGGTGTGGACGCGGTGCGGATCGAGGCGCTCGCCAAGGCGCTCGGGGTGACCAAGGGCGGCTTCTACGGCTACTTCGCCGACCGCGACGCACTGCTGACCGAGATGCTGGACACCTGGGAGCGCGAGTGCGTCGACGACGTCATCGACCGGGTCGAGCGGGAGGGCGGCGACGCACGGGACAGGGTCCGCCTGGCCGGACAGCTCACCTTCTCCAGCGACCGGCTGCTCCGCATCGACCTGGCCATCCGCGAATGGGCCCGCCGCGATCCCGCCGTCGCCGCCCGCCTGCGCCGCGTGGACAACGAACGCATCCAACTGGCGCGCGACGCGATCAGCACCTTCTGCGCCGACCCCGAAGAGGTGGAGGCCCGCGCCCTGCTCGCCTTCTGCACGGCCATCGGCAGCCACTTCCTCGCCGCCGACCACCCGGCAGGCACCCGCGCCCAGGTCATCGGCCGCGCCGCCGACATCATCCTCGACCTACCGCACGGCAGCTCCGGTGGATGAAAGACCCCGGGGCGGGATCACATGCCGGAGGCCCGAGTCAGGCGTGCGCCCAAGTCGCGTAGGTACTGCACCAGTTCCGGCGGCTCGTGTGCCGTGAAGTCGCAGTCGGCCAACGCCAGGCGGACCGCCAGCCATTCGATGGAGTCCGGCACCGTCGACCGCAGGCGGCAGGACGTGTCGGAGATCCGTTCCGGCGTGCCGAGGGCCGCGGGGAGCCGTGCCGCGATGTACTCCGCCGGGGCCGCGAACGTCACGTCGATGGCGTACGACTGCTGACCGCGCCACATGGACTGCCGGATGTACTGCGCGGCGTCCCCCGTCGGCAGCTCCCGCGGGGCGAACCGCGCCCCCGTCGCGAACGGCGACGACACCCGGTCGACGCGGAACGTACGCCAGTCCTCGCGGTCGATGTCGTACGCGACCAGGTACCAGCGACGCCCCGTCGACACCAGGCGGTAGGGCTCGGTCAGGCGGCGCGACTCCGTGCCGTCGCCCGCGCGGTAAGCGAAGCGCAGACGCTCCTGGCCGGCCGCCGCCGAGGCCATCACCGTCAGCGTCTCGGGGGCGATGCTCGCCCCGTCCCCGCTGGTCAGGGGCGTTGTCGCGATCTGGAGGTTGGAGACCCGGTGGCGCAGGCGGCTGGGGAGGACCTGCTCCAGTTTGGCCAGGGCCCGCACGGAGGCCTCCTCCACCCCCTCCACCGCGTGGCCCGCCCCCGCCCGCAGGCCCACCGCGATCGCCACCGCCTCCTCGTCGTCGAGGACCAGCGGCGGCATCGCCTTGCCCGCGACCAGGCGGTATCCGCCGGTCGCGCCCTGGCTCGCCTGGACCGGGTAGCCGAGGTCCCGCAGCCGGTCGATGTCGCGCCGCACCGTGCGGCGGCTGACGCCGAGCCGTTCGGACAGCTCCCCGCCGGGCCACTCCCGCGGGGTCTGGAGCAGGGAGAGGAGCTGCAGCAGCCTTGCCGGGGTGTCCGTGTTGGAACCGCCACCGGTCGGACGCGATGTCGTGTTCTTCGTCATGTTCTTCATGGTGGCCGTCATCTAGGACATCATCTGGCCTATATGGCTCCTAGATTCCTCTCATGACTTTCAGCGACCCCGCCCCCGTGCCACCCACATCCGCCGGCGACCGCCGGCGCTGGTTCGCCCTGGCCATCGTGATGACCGCGGCCTTCATGGACCTCGTCGACGTCACCATCGTCAACATCGCGATCCCCTCCATGAAGCAGGAGACCGGCGCCACGTTCGGCCAGATCCAGTGGATCACCGCGGGCTACGCGCTCGCCTTCGCGGCCGGTCTGATCACCGGCGGGCGGCTCGGCGACATCCACGGGCGCAAGCGGATGTTCCTCATCGGCATCGGCGGCTTCACGCTGGCCTCCGCGCTCTGCGGGTTCGCCGTCAACCCGGAGATGCTCGTCGCATCGCGGATCCTGCAGGGCGGCATGGCCGCGATGATGGTGCCGCAGGTCCTGTCGATCGTGCACGCCACCTTCCCCGCGCACGAGCGGGGCAAGGTCTTCGGGCTCTTCGGGATGGTCGTGGGGCTCGGCGCGGTCTCCGGACCGCTGCTCGGCGCGCTGCTCACCGAGTGGAACCTCTTCGGCCTCGAATGGCGCCCGATCTTCCTCATCAACCTGCCGGTCGGCATAGCGGGGCTCGTTCTCGGTCTGAAGTTCATCAGCGAGTCCAAGGCGCCGAAGGCGCTCAAGCTCGACCTCGTCGGAGTCGTTCTGGTGACGCTCGGCCTGCTGATGGTGCTCTACCCGCTCATCCGTGGGCGGGAGTTGGACTGGCCGCTGTGGGGTTACGTGATGATGGCGGGCGGCATCGTGGTCTTCGGCGCCCTGGTCGCGTACGAGAAGTGGAAGACGGCGAAGGACGGTTCGCCGCTGGTGGAGCTCTCGCTGTTCAAGGTGAAGAGCTTCGCGGCGGGCATCGCGGTGCAGACGGTGTTCGGGATCTCGCTCGGCATCTTCTTCCTGGTCTGGACGCTCTACATGCAGTTCGGGCTCGGCTGGACTCCGCTGAAGGCGGGCGTCACCGGCGTTCCGTTCTCGATCGCCGTCTCGGTGGCGGCCGGCCTCTCCGTGCAGAAGCTCGTCCCGCGGTTCGGCCGCAAGGTGCTGCAGGGCGGCGCGCTCGTCATGGCCACCGGGGTGCTGCTCTACATCTGGGAGGCGAACCGGTACGGCGCGGACCTCGCGCCGTGGCAGATGGCGCTGCCGCTGACCGTGATGGGCGCCGGCATGGGTCTGATCGTCGCCCCGCTGACCGACGCGGTGCTCTCCGACGTCCCGCAGGAGCACTCGGGTTCGGCGTCCGGGCTCATCAACACCGTCCAGCAGATGGGCAACGCGCTCGGGCTCGGCCTCGTGTCCGTGGTGTTCTTCGGCGTGATCGACGAGAAGGTCGAACGGAGCCGGATGCCCGCAGAGTTCATCGACGCGTTCCAGAACTCTCTGTGGTGGGTGGTCGGCGTGCTCGCCGTCATCTTCCTGCTGATGTTCGCCCTGCCGGCCAAGCCCCGGCAGCACGTCGAGGGCGCGGACGCCGCGGCCGATGGCACCGATGGCCTCGGTGAACTCCCGGAGCGGGAGCCCGCGTTGACGTCCTGATCCACCCCGGCGGGGCGCGGCCCGGGCGGAGCCTAGAGCTCCGCCTGGGTCGCCGTCGTGTCCAGGGACTCGAGTACGCCCTCGGGGCTGCCGCCCTTCATGACGGCGGCGCCGATCTCCTTGCGGATGGCCGCCCGGACCGTCGGCCACGACCGCAGATTGCCCGGCTGGAACTGCGCCTGCGGCATCTGGTCGATGAACTTCCACAGCGGGCGCTGCGCCGGGTCCGCCCGCAGCGCGGCCGACGCCGAGCTGGTCACCGGGAGCGCGGCCTGGCCGCCGCCGTACGCCTTGGCCGACTTGCGGCCGTAGAGGTGACTGAGGAACCGGCCGGACGCCTCGCCGTTGCCGTTCTGCCGGAACGCCATCAGCCAGTCGCTCAGGCCGACGGGCGCCGCGGCCCCGCCCTGCCGCCTGGGGAACGCGGTGTGCGCGTAAGGGAACCTGTACTTGTCGGCGGCGCCCATGAGCACCGGATGGGCGACCAGCATCCCGATCCGGCCCTTCATGAACTGGGCGTACGCGTCCGTCCTGTTGAGCCCCGCCGGGTTCGCGCCCGCGAGCCCCTTGCCGACCAGCTCGTCCCGCAGCCAGGCCAGCGTCCGGACATTGCCCGCGGTGTTGAAGTCGTAGCTCGTCAGGCCCGCGTAGCCGCCGTCGTCCGCGAGCAGCCAGGACAGCACCTCGTCCTCGGCGGCCTCGGGGCCCAGTTGCAGGCCGTACGGCGTCTTCACGCCGAGCGTCTTCAGGGCCTGTGCCGCCGCGGCCAACTCGTCCCAGGACGTGGGTGCGGTGATGCGGGCCTGCTTGAACAGGGCCTTGTTGTAGAAGAGGCGCGGGGTGCTGGCCAGGAACGGGATGCCGTACTGGATGTGCTTGACCGATCCCGCCTCCGCGTACGAGCGGGTGAAGTCGGCCTCGGTGCGGATCTCGAAGAGGTCGGACGCGCTGTAGAGCTTGCCGTCCTCGGCGTAGGGGGCGAAGACGTTCGACTGGGCGATGTCGGGTGCCCGGCCGTCCTTCACGCGCCGGGCGAGCGTCCGGTCGAGCTTGTTGAAGGGGACGCGCTCCAGGTCGATCTTGATGGTGGGGTGCGCCTTCTCGAAGGAGGCGATGAGTCCCTTCCACTGGTCGCCGATCGAGGAGCCCACGCTCTCGTCGTAGCTGGCCGCGAGGAGTTTGAGGGTGGTCGTGTCGCCGTCCGACGAGCAGGCGGTGAGCCCGAGCGCGGAGGCGCCGGTGAGACCGGCCGTGTGGAGAAGGAACTGCCGACGACGCACCGCTGTTGCCACCCTTTTTGATCGCGCTTGATCGCACCGCATTCGTTCGGTGGCAGATTCTGTCACACGGGCACTTTATGTCTACGAGGACCTGGTGCGGACGGCTGGCATAGCCTGCCTCGCATGCACGCACATTTGCCCAGCTCGCCCGGTTCGCTCACCGAGCGCCGCAAGGCCGAGACGCGCCTGGACATCGCCCGCACCGCGGCCGCGCTCTTCGTCGAGAACGGGCTGCGCGCCACCCGCGCCGAGGACATCGCCCGTGCCGCGGGCGTCGCCCCGCGCACCCTCTACCGCTACTTCGCGACCAAGGAGGAGGCCGTCGCCCCGCTCTTCGCCGCCGGTGCGCAGCAGTGGGCCGAGGCGGTGCGGGAGGCGCCGGCCGCTCTTCCGGTACGGGACGCGCTGCGGGACGCGGCGGCGCGGGCGCTGGCCGCCGACGACACCGGGGCGGTGGAGTCCCTGGAGTGGGTGCGGTCGCTGCTGCGCATGGCGGGGGAGAGCGCGGCGCTGCGGGCGGTGTGGTCCGACGCCTGCCACGGCTCGGAGCAGACGCTGATCTCCGTGCTCGCCGAGCGGGAGGGGCGCTCCGGTGCTCCCTCGCTGCAGCTTCGGCTCATGGCGGCGCTGGCCAGTGCGGCGGTCCGGGTGGCCGTGGAGACATGGGCCGCCGGTGACGATCCCGCCGGGGGTCCGGCGGGCCCCGCGGCTCTGGCCGGGCGCTGCATCGAGGCGCTGGGGGACTTCCGCAGGCCGTAGGGCCACGTCCGGCACGGACTTCCGGCGGCTCGCTGCCCGGCCGGAAGTCCGTTTGTGTCTGCCTGGGGCCCGAACTTGTTTACTTTCCGGAAATTCAACCGTAGTCTGCGGGGGAATCCACAAGCTCGGGCATCAAGGCGGAGGCGAACGGACATGTACGCACCGGAGCGGCAGCAGGAGATCCTGCGGCTCGCGCGTGACGGCGGCCGGGTCGACGTGCTGTCGCTCGCCGAGGAGTTCCAGGTCACCGCGGAGACCATCCGGCGCGACCTGAAGGCCCTCGACCGCGCCGGTCTCGTACGCCGTGTCCATGGCGGTGCCATCCCGGCCGGGCGCCTCGACTTCGAGCCGGACCTCGCCGAGCGCGAGGGCACATCGGCCGACGAGAAGGACCGCATCGCCAAGGCCGCGCTCGCCGAGCTGCCGGCCGAGGGCAGCGTCATCCTCGACGCGGGCTCGACGGTCGCGCGGCTCGCGGCCTCGCTCCCCCTCGAATCGACGTTCACGGTCGTCACGCACGGCCTGCCCACCGCGGCCCGCCTCGCCGACCACCCCGGCATCCAGCTGCACCTCATCGGCGGCCGGGTACGCAGCCGTACGCGCGCGGCGGTCGACGCGTGGGCGCTGCGGGCGTACGGCGAGATCCGCGCCGACGTCCTCTTCCTCGCCACCAACGGCTTCTCCGCGGAGGCCGGCCTGACCACCCCCGACCTCGCCGAGGCGGCCGTCAAGCGCGCCGCGATCGGCGCGGCCCGCCGGGTGGTCCTGCTCGCGGACTCCACCAAGCACGGCCAGGAACACTTCGCCCGCTTCGGCGACCTGGACGACGTCGACCTCCTGATCACCGACAGCGGCCTCAGCCCCGAGGACGCGGCGGCGATCGAGGGCGGCGGCACGGAGGTGATCCGGGCATGAGCGGCAGCCATGCGGGGAGCGCCGCGCGCGGGGCGGGCGGCGGGCCGAACCCCGGCTTCGCGCGGAGCGCACCGCCGGCTCGCGCCCGCGCCGAGTCTCCGCGACCGGCCCCCGCCTCCGCCGAACCCTCCGCGGACCGCGGGCCGTCGAGCCCCGCGGGCGCGGCGAGCCGTCGGCAGCCGGACCCCACGCACGACAGCAACGAAACGGTACGTACACGCATGATCCTCACCGTCACGCCCAACCCCTCCCTCGACCGCACCTACGAGGTCCCCGCCCTGGACCGCGGTGAGGTCGTGCGGGCCACCGGGGAGCGGATGGACCCGGGCGGCAAGGGCGTCAACGTGTCGCGGGCGGTCGCGGCGGCGGGCGCTGACACCGTCGCCGTGCTGCCGCTCGGCGGGGCGCCCGGCGCGCTGGTCGCGCAGCTCCTCGACGAGCAGGGGATCAGCGTCGCCCCGGTCCCGGTCGCGGGTCACACCCGATCCAACATCGCGGTCGCCGAACCGGACGGCACCCTCACCAAGATCAATGCCCCGGGCCCCGAACTGACCCCGGTCGAGGCGGAGTCGCTGCTCTCCGCCGCCCGTGAACGCTCCGCCGGGGCCGACTGGATCGCCTGCTGCGGCAGCCTCCCGCGCGGCCTCGCGCCTTCCTGGTACGCCGAGTTGGTGGCCCGCGCGCACGCGGCGGGCGCCCGTATCGCCCTGGACACCTCGGGCCCTGCGCTGCTCGCCGCCCTCGCCGAGCGCCCCGACGTGGTCAAGCCGAACGCCGAGGAACTCGCCGAGGCGGTGGGCCGCCCGCTGGCCACGGTCGGCGACGCGGTGAAGGCCGCCGAGGAGCTGCGGGAGCTCGGCGCGCGCTCCGTGCTCGCCAGCCTCGGGGCTGACGGCCAGCTCCTGGTCGACGACTCGGGCACGTACTTCGGCAGCGCCCGCGTCGACGCCGTACGCAGCAACGTCGGCGCCGGTGACTCCTCCCTGGCCGGTTTCCTCATCGCGGGCGGCACCGGCGCGGACGCCCTCGCGTCGGCCGTGGCGCACGGCGCGGCGGCGGTCCGGCTGCCGGGCAGCGCGATGCCGACGCCCGCGGATCTCGCGCCGGACGCGGTCACGGTGACGACGGAGGTCCCCCTGGACCGCGCGCTGACGGAGCCGGCGTCATGACTCCCCGCCCCCACAAGCCAAGTCCCCTGCGAAGGAGCCCGCGATGAGCGAGATGATCACCGCGGAACTGGTCGACCTCGAACTCGACCGGTCCGCCGGAACCAAGGAAGCGGCGGCCCGCGCCCTCGCCGAGCGCATGGTGTCCCTGGGCCGGGTGACCGACCTGGAGGGGTTCCTCGCCGACGTGGCGGCCCGTGAGGCGCAGATGCCGACCGGCCTCGACGGCGGCATCGGCATCCCGCACTGCCGCAGCGCCCATGTCACCGAGCCGACCCTGGCCTTCGGCCGCTCGGCGGACGGCATCGACTTCGGGGCGCCGGACGGCCCCGCGGATCTGATCTTCCTCATCGCCGCTCCGGCGGGCGCGGACGACGCCCACTTGACGATCCTGTCGTCGCTGGCACGGCAGTTGATGGATGAAGGGTTCACGAGTGCGCTGCGGGGTGCGGAGGACGCGGAGACGGCAGCAGACCTGATCCGGGGTGAGGGGCGGGTGGCTGGGGAAACAACGACAGAAACCCCCACCGACCCGCAGTCGAACGACGACCAGCCCCCGGCGGAGCCGTTCCGCATAGTCGCCGTCACGTCCTGCCCCACGGGCATAGCCCACACGTACATGGCCGCAGAGTCCCTCGAGAACGCGGCCCGCGACGCAGACGTGGAACTGACGGTGGAGACGCAGGGCTCCGCCGGCTTCACCCGCCTCGACCCGGCGGTCATCGCCTCCGCGGACGCGGTCATCTTCGCCCACGACGTCCCCGTACGGGACAAGGACCGCTTCACCGGGAAGCCCACGGTCGACGTGGGCGTGAAGGCCGGCATCAGCCGCCCGGCGGAACTCATCGCGGAGGCCCGCGAGAAGGCGGCCCGCGGCGAGATCACCACGGCAAGCGCCCCGAGCCCGGTGGACAACGCGGGCGACAGCGGCGACGGCTACGGCACCAAGCTGCGCAAGTGGCTGATGTCCGGCGTCAGTTACATGGTCCCGTTCGTCGCCGCGGGCGGCCTGCTCATCGCCCTGGGCTTCGCCATCGGCGGCTGGCGGATCGACAAGGCCCCGTCCGTCGCCGAGCACTTCGTGTGGACGGACACCACCAGCTGGGCCGCGCTGCTCTTCCAGGTCGGCGGGCTCGCCTTCGCCTTCCTGGTGCCGGTCCTCGCCGGTTACATCGCGTACGGAATGGCCGACCGGCCCGGTCTGGTCCCCGGCTTCGTCGGCGGTTCGGTCGCCGTCACGATCAACGCGGGCTTCCTCGGCGGCCTCGCGGCGGGTCTGATCGCGGGCGGCGTGGTGATGGGGATCCAGAGGGTCCGGATCCCGACCGTCCTGCGCGGCATCATGCCGGTCGTGGTGATCCCGCTGATCTCTTCGGCGGTCGTCGGCTTCCTGATGTTCCTGGTGATCGGAAAGCCGATCGCCTCGCTGCAGAGCGCGCTCACCGATTGGCTCGAAGGGCTCTCCGGCGCCAACGCGATCATCCTTGGCGTCATCCTCGGCCTGATGATGTGCTTCGACCTCGGCGGCCCGCTGAACAAGGTCGCGTACGCCTTCGCCATCGGCGGCCTCACCAACCCGACCGAGGGCAGCCTCAAGGTGATGGCCGCGGTGATGGCGGCCGGCATGGTCCCGCCGCTCGCCATGGCGCTCGCCACCACCGTCCGCGGCCGTCTCTTCACCAAGACGGAGCGCGAGAACGGCAAGGCGGCCTGGTTCCTCGGCGCCTCCTTCATCACGGAGGGCGCGATCCCGTTCGCCGCGGCCGACCCGCTGCGGGTGATCCCCGCCTCGATGGCGGGCGGCGCGGTCACCGGCGCCCTGTCGATGGCCTTCGGCTGCACGCTGCGGGCCCCGCACGGAGGCATCTTCGTGGTGCCGCTGATCGGCCAGCCGCTGCTCTACCTGGTGGCCATCGCCGCCGGTGTCGGGGTCTCGACCGTGGCGGTCGTCCTGCTCAAGGGGGCCCGGAAGCCGGTTCCTTCGGAGAGCGGGGAGAGCGGCGAGAGCGCGGCGGCCGCTGCGGAAGCCGCGCCGAAGGAGCAGGTCACGGCGGCTGCTTGAGCCCCGTGAGGTCCCGATGGGGCCCTGATGAGGTCCTGACGAGGCCCTGATGAGGCCCCTATGAGGTCCCTATGAGGTCCCTATGAGGTCCCTATGAGGGGGGTTGTGCGACATGCGTCACTTCAGGACGTAAGTCCCACGGCCCCCCTGTCGGAAGTCCCGGATCGTGTTGTCTACTGTGCGGCATGCTCCAGAATGTCTCGATCCTCCAGCAGACAGGCGTGGCCGTGCTCGCTGCCGCGACCGTCGTCTGGGCCGTGGGCCTGGTGCGGGTGCTGCGGCGCGACCGCTCCGACGCGGACGTCTGGCGCCAGGATCAGGCGCTGCGCGCACTGCCCGCGCAGACGGGCCCGCCGCGCGCGGAGACGGTGGAGCTGACGCCGGACGAGCGGGCCGCCTTCGCGGGTCTTGTACGGCAGTTCGGCGAGGGCCGGTCCTAACTGCGCCCTTGGTCAGGAGCGCTGCTGTGGAATGCTCCTGGCCCGCAGTTCCATCGCCTCGCGGGCCGCGTTCTCGGTGACGTACACCTCGCACATGTGCCGCTTGTCCGGCGTGACCGTGTGCTCGACCTCCCAGAGGCTGAGCTCGCTGCCGTCGAAGAGCAGGAACGCGTGCTCGTAGAGCGAGAAGCAGAAGCGGGCCTCGCCGGCCAGGCAGGGGCGCCCGAAGGCCTGCGTGATCTGGTGCGCGAACGCCGAACGCAGCTGCCGCGCGATCTCCTCGCCCGGCCGTCCCGCGCCGACCGGGTTCTCCGCGCGGCGCAGCAGCCGGCGCCCGTGGTCCGCCGAGTCGTCGGGGACGTACGTGTGCCGGGGCTCGTCCGGGGCCGGGAGCTGGAGCACGACGGGCTGCTCGCAGCCGACCGGCGCGGTGTCCGGCGGGAGCGGAAGGCGCGAGGTGGCGACGCCGGCCTCCTCCTCGTCCGCGTACAGCTCGTGCTGGGGGTGGCTGTCGGGGTTCGTGTTGTGCACCAGCTCCCAGAGGGTGAGCGCGCTGGCGTCGGCGAGCAGCCACGTGTGCCGGTACGTCTCGCGGTGCAGGCCCGCGCTGTGGTGCGCGGAGTGCAGCGAACTGTCGTACGCGATCGCCGAGTCCAGGCGCCGTATCGTCTCGTCCGGCAGGTCGAAGGAGTTCAGGGCGCGGCCGAGGAGCCGCTCGAGGTGCTCCTGCGGAGAGTGCGGAGGCTTCTGCTCGGGCGACTGGGGTGGCTCGTACGCTGTCTCGTACTCGTACGGAACGCTCAAGGTTTCTCCCGGCGTTGCTGCATGTCACCTTGTGAGTGCATACCGTAGCCCCTGGGTCGGACATCATGTCCGGGAACGGGAAAACGTACGAGCCGCACGGCAAGTTCCCGTGCGGCTCGTGGTGTTGAGGGGCTGGTGGCCGGGTTCTGCCTAGCCGGCGCTGCCCGCCGTCCACTCGCTCCAGGACATGTTCCAGCCGTTGAGGCCGTTGTCCGGGGCGATGGTCTTGTCCGGGGAGCCCTTGACCGTCACGACGTCCCCGATCAGGGAGTTGTCGTAGAACCACGCGCCCGGCGTGCTGGAGTCGCCCGCGCCCTGCGCGTCCTGCAGGCCGACGCAGCCGTGGCTGGTGTTGGCGCTGCCGAAGATCGAGGGCGAGCCCCAGTAGTTGCCGTGGATGAACGTGCCGGACGAGGACAGGCGCATGGCGTGCGGGACGTCCTTGATGTCGTACTCGCCGCCGAAGCCGACCGTGTCGCCGTTCATGCGGGTCTGCGTGAACTTCTCGGAGATCACCATCTGGCCGTTGTACGTGGGGTTCGACGGGCTGCCCGCGGAGATCGGGATGGTCTTGACGACCTTTCCGTCCCGCTCGACCGTCATCTTCTTGGCCTGCACGTCCACCGTGGAGACCTGGGCGCGGCCGACGGTGAAGCTGACCGTCTTGTTCTGTACGCCGGTGGCGCCTTCCGCGCCCTTCACGCCCTCCAGGTCGATCTTCATCGTGACCTTGGAGCCGGCCTTCCAGTACTCCTCGGGCCTGAAGTCCAGGCGCTGGTCGCCGAACCAGTGGCCGACGACCTTCTGGCCGCTGTCGGATGTGACCTTGATGTGCGACTGGACGTCCTGCTTCTCCGTGATCGCCTTGTCGAAGGTGAAGGAGACGGGCATACCGACGCCGACCTTGGTGCCGCCGTCCGGGTTGTAGCTGCCGATGAAGCTGTTGGCCTTCGAGACGGTCGTGAAGATCGAGTTCTCGGTCGCTTCCTTGCCCTTGGCGTCCTTGGCGTCGGCCGTGATGCGGTACTTCATGCCGCGCTCCAGTTGGGCCTTGGGCTTCCAGCTCGTGCCGTCGGCGGACAGCGTGCCGTCGACGGCGGCACCGGTGGAGACCAGCGTCATCTTCACGTCGGTCAGCTTGCCGCCCTTGACCTTGACGCCCGTGGCGTTGATGGAGGCGCCGGTCGAGCCGTCCTTGGCGGAGATGGTGACGGCGAGGCCGCCGGCTTCCTTGCCCTCGCCGTTCTTGCCGTCGCCCTTCGCGTCCGCGTCGCCGCCGCAGGCCGTGAGGGTCAGCGCACCCGCGGCGGCGAGTGCGGCGGCGGCCAGCAGGGCGCGTCGCCTAGGCCTGGCTGTGTACGACGTTGTCACGGGCTGCTCCATCTATGTGCCAAGTGCGCGTTCTGGTCCAGTACGGGTAAAGAGCGACGTGCAGGCGGAAAGGTTCCGTCCGGATGGTGTGAGCACAGGCACAGCGAAGCCGCCCCAACCTGCCCTGGTTGGTGCGGCTTTGGGGCTGTGTCTGGGGTGGGCCTACTTGCCGTAGAGGTCGAGATACGAGGGGAACGTGCCGCCGGGGGTGCGCACGGACTCCGCGGCCAGCATCGCCCGGACGATCGCGGTGGTCACCAGGTCGGCGCCCGCCGCGAGGATCTCGTTGAGGGCGAGGGGGTTGTCGGCGGCCAGCGCGTGCTCGCCGGTGGCGAGGGCGAAGACGGTGTCCCCGTCGTTGAGGAGATGGACGGGGCGCACGGCGCGGGCCATGCCGTCGTGCGATGTGCCGGCCAGCTTCTGCGCCTGGGCCTTGGTGAGTTCGGCGTCCGTGGCGACCACGGCGAGGGTGGTGTTCAGCGGCGGCGGCCCGTTCTCGGCGGCGGCTTCGGCGAGACGTCGCTTGGCCTCTTCGTGGATCTCGGGTGAGGGGTAGGCGTTCTGCCGCCCCTCGAAGGACTGGAAGTGCTCGAAGTACTGGAAGTGCTGGAAGTGCTGGAAGAACCGCCCGTACAGCGCGCCGGTCTCCGGGTCGAACCCCGAACCCGCGGCGTTCGCCACGACCAGGGCGGCCACCGTGATGCCCGAGTCGAGCCGGACGGCGGCGCTGCCGATGCCGCCCTTGACCTTGCCGACCACCGCGCCGGTACCCGCGCCGACGTTGCCCTCCTGGACCGGGGCGAAGAGCTCGGTGAGCGCGGCGGCCTCCACGGCGGCGCGACCGGTCGACGCATCGGGTCGAGCCTTGAAGTCGCCGCCCCTGCCCAGGTCGAAGACGCAGGCGGCAGGCACCACGGGAACGACATGAGAGGGATCAGGACCCACCCGCACGCCCCGCCCCTGCTCCTCCAGCCACGCCACCACCCCGGAAGCGGAGTCGAGGCCGTAGGCGCTGCCGCCCGTCAGAACGACCGCCTCGACACGCT
This sequence comes from Streptomyces sp. NPDC059037, assembly GCF_042740015.1. Classification (NCBI taxonomy): domain Bacteria; kingdom Bacillati; phylum Actinomycetota; class Actinomycetes; order Kitasatosporales; family Streptomycetaceae; genus Streptomyces; species Streptomyces sp. NPDC059037. The sequence goes on along the minus strand of NZ_JBHYIG010000168.1, from coordinate 3,801 downwards.
GCACCAGATTCCGCGGGTCGAGCGCATCCGTCTCCCGCGTACCGGGCCCACCACCCCGCACATCCACGGCGGCAACGGCACCACCCTCTGGTGCGAGCACGACGGTGGCCCCGGTGAGATGACCCGGGTGACCGTCCCCACCGAGCGTCGCGTGCCCGACCCGCAGGCCCCGGACGTCGGTCAGCGAGCCGGGGGCGGGATGGCTCGGGATGTCGGCCGGGGAGTGGGTGGTGGAGTGGGTGGCGGGGTGGTTCGGGACGTCGGAAGTCATGCCGACCTACGTATCACGCGAGACGCGCCGGGCGGGGCGGGCCGCCACGTATGAGCCATCCGCGGGTGGGGGCGAGTGGCGTGCGTGTGGTCGTCCGCCGGGCCGGGGCGAGTCAGTCGCTTGCGGCTGCCACCATGCGTCGCGTCAGGGTCACCCCGGTCGCGACCGTCGCCGTCGCGACGAGGCCCGCCACCGGCACCGCCCAGCTCCCCGCGAACGTACTCGCGAGCGTCGCCAACGCCCCACCTGGCAACACCAGTTGCTGCGCGATGCCCACCTTGTAGTAGCGGGAGTGCAGCAGCCATACCGTCAGGAGGTACAGCGCCATCGGTACGGTCACCGATGCGGACGCGGCCAGTGTCGAGATGTGTGCCTTGCCGACGGCCTGCTCGACCGCGACCTCGATGCCGGCACCGATCGCCGCGGCCGCGCCGAGGATGAAGTAGTGCCCGTAACCCCACAGGAACGCCTGCCGGTTGGTGCTCAGGCGGCCGTGGATCGGCACGACGAAGTAGATCCACCAGGCGGCGAAGACCATGAGGAGGCCGCCCGCGGCGATGGGCAGGAGCTCGCCCAGCTCGTCGCTCTCGTCGATGCCGGACTTCACGGCGACGGTCGCCGCCGCGATCGTCTCGCCGAGCACGATGATGGTGAACAGGCCGTACCGCTCCGCGATGTGATGCGGATGCCAGGGCGTGGTGTAGGCCCGCTCGGCGATGACGGGTACGCACATCTCGGCGATCGCCATCACCAGGAACAGCCACCCACGGGCGTCCTCCGGCAGGAAGAGCAGCCCGGACCAGCCGATCTGACAGAGCAGCACACCCACGGCGTACCGCAGCGCGGTGCGGCGTTCCTCCCCGCTCGCGGCGGACGCGACACGCAGCCACTGCGTGGTGAGCGCGACCCGCATGATCAGGTAGCCGAGCCAGATGAGCAGGAAGTCGTGGTCCTGGAACCCCTTGGAGACCCCCGCGGCGAAGACGAGCACACCGGCGATCTGGACGAGCGTGACGACCCGGAAGAGCACGTCGTCGTTGTCGTACGCCGACGCGAACCACGAGAAGTTGACCCACGCCCAGAACAGCGCGAAGAACACCATCGCGTAGTTGAGGATCCCCTCGCCCGCGTGGCCCTCGGCGATCGCATGCACCAGCTCGGCACCGGCCTGGGCGACCGCCACGACGAAACAGAGGTCGAAGAAGAGTTCCAGCGGGGTCGCCGCCCGGTGCTCCTCGTCCCGCCCGCGCGCGACCAGGGGGCGCAGGGTGGCCGATGCGGGGACCGGGCGGCCGGGGTGCCCGGAGCCGGAACCTGGGTCTGGGGTCGGCGCGGAGGCCGGTGTGGATGCCATGCCCAAAGCACAGCAGAAGCTCTGGGCCGAATGCGGCTGCGGCACCCGTTCCCACCCGATGGACACCCGCCCGGACGCGGCACGCACGGGCGCGGCACCCACAGGGGTCCGAAGTCCCGCGGAGCCCGCGCTCTTTGTCCTGGTCACCTGGTGCCCAAGGCCTCTGCTCCCGGCGGCGCGCGGGGCCGATCGTGGAAATGTCAGGCCCCGGAGCAAGGTCGGGACCCGTAGCGAACTGGGGACCAACATGAGATCGCCTGCCGCCCAAGAAGCGCCGACCGCACCCGTACGCACGTCGTACGACCCCGCGCAGTACCGTCCCGGCCGCACCATCACCGACTGGGAGCCGGAGAACGAACTCTTCTGGAAGTCCACCGGCAAGAAGGTCGCCACCCGCAACCTGTGGATCGCGGTCCCCGCCCTCCTCGTCGCCTTCGTGGTCTGGCAGGTCTGGTCGGTCACCGCGACCAACCTCAAGGACGTCGGCTTCGGCTTCTCCACGTCCCAGCTGTTCTGGCTGACGGCGGTCCCGGGCCTCACGGGCGGCACGGCCCGGATCATCTACACCTTCCTCGGCCCGATGATCGGCCAGCGCCGCTTCACCGCGCTCTCCACGATCGTCCTGGTCGTCCCGCTGATCTGGCTCGGCATCGCGGTCCAGAACCCCGACACCTCGTACGGCGTGATGATCGCCATCGCGGCCCTGTGCGGCGTCGGCGGCGCCAACTTCGCCTCGTCCCTCGCCAACATCGGCTTCTTCTTCCCCAAGAAGGACAAGGGCAACGCGACCGGCATCAACGGCGGCCTCGGCAACCTCGGAGTCTCCGTCGTCCAGCTGGTCACCCCGATCGTCATCACCAGCTCGGTCATCGCGGTCGGCTCGGCCCGGCACAAGGCCGACGGCACACCGGTCTGGCTGCAGAACGCCGCGTTCCTGTGGGTGCCCGTCCTGGTGATCCTGGCCGTCATCGCCTGGTTCGGCCAGAACGACCTGAAGGTCGCGTCGACCCCCTTCAGCAAGCAGAAGGTCATCTTCAAGCGCAAGCACAACTGGCTGATGACCTGGCTCTACGTCGGCACGTTCGGCTCCTTCATCGGCTTCGCCGCAGCCCTGCCGATGCTCATCAAGACCACGTTCACGCCCATCGACGCGGCCTACTCCGCGGCGACGTACGCCTGGATGGGCCCGGCCGTGGGCGCGCTCGCCCGATGGGCCGGCGGCTGGATCGCCGACAAGATCGGCGGGGCGCGGGTCACCATCATCTCGTTCGTGGGCATGGCCCTCTCGATCATCGGCGTCATCAACTTCCTTCCCTCCGGCGGCGACAACGGCAACTTCTGGGGCTTCCTCGCCTGCTTCCTGTGCGCGTTCTTCTTCTCCGGCATCGGCAACGGCTCGACGTTCCGGCAGATCCCGGTGATCTTCCGTGACCAGCATCTGAAGGGCCTGACCGAGGGCACGCCCGAGTACGCGAGGGCGCTCAAGCAGTCCGAGATGGAGGCGGGCGCCGTCACCGGATTCACCTCCGCCGTCGCGGCGTACGGCTTCTTCCTCATCCCGGCGATGTTCGCCAACTTCCCGGTCACCGGCGCGATGTGGGGCTTCGTGGCCTTCTACGCCGGCTGCGTCGCCGTCTGCTGGTGGTTCTACGCCCGCAAGGGCGCCGAGTCCCCGAGCTGAGGGACCTTTGGTCCCGCATCGAGGACCATTGCGGCCCCCCGAGCCGCCCCGGCGGAGGTGCAATGGACGCAGAGCGAAAAGGCGATTCGGAAGGTGCGGTTCATGACTGCCACTCCTGCGGAAACGAAGGTGCCGACAGAGCACGGCCAGGCTTGGGACGGCTTCAAGGGCGGCCTGTGGCGGGACGCCATCGACGTCCGGGACTTCGTACAGCACAACTACACGCCGTACGAGGGCGACGGCTCCTTCCTCGCGGGACCGACCGAACGCACCACCCAGGTCTGGCAGAAGCTCCTGTCGATGTTCCCGACGGAGAACGAGCGCGGCATCTACGACGTCGACGTGCGGACCCCGTCCCGCATCGACGCCTTCGAGCCGGGCTTCGTCGACGCGGATCTCGACCTCGTCGTCGGCCTGCAGACCGACGCCCCGCTGAACCGCGCCATCATGCCGAACGGCGGCCTGCGGATGGTCGAGAACAGCCTGAAGGCGTAC